>DATAMS010000210.1:0-5920 GCA_036260495.1 Thermoanaerobaculia bacterium | reverse complement strand
CGGCAGCGAAGAGTGAAGTGTGAAGAGTGAAGTGTGAAAAGTAAGAGTTGCCCTCTTTCACTCTTCACTCTTCTCACTTCACTCTTCAGTCAACCGCTCCTGCAATTCCCAACTCATCGGCACGCCCGCGGCATCGCACGCTCCGGCAATCGCTTCGTACGCGTCGCGCTTTCGACCCTCGCGCAACATCTCCAGCACACCCGCCGCGATGATCCCGTCGAAGAATCGCTTGCGGTCGGTGTCCGTCGGAAGGACGCGCTTCGCTTCCTTCCGCAGTGTCCCCAGCAGATCATTCACCTCGGCGTACTCAGGTCCGATCGTCCGTTGCAAATCTTCCTTGAGCGTCCGAGCGAGCGCTGGCGATTTTCCGCCGGTCGAGATCGCGATCTGGATCGATCCCTTTTCGATGATCGCCGGCACGATGAACTCGCACAGGTGCGTGACGTCGACGACGTTCACCGGGACCTTCCGCCGCCGGCAATCGCGTGCAACCCGCGCGTTAACGCACGGATCGTCGGTCGATGCGATCACGATGGAAGCGCCGTCGAGATCGGACTCCTCGTACAGCTTGCGGTTCACGACCAGCGCGCCATCGCGCTCCCACGCCGCAATCTCGTCCGTGATTTCCGGACTGACGATCGTCACGCGACCGCCGTAACGCATCATCGTCTCCGCCTTCCGCGCGCAGACAACGCCGCCGCCGACGATCAATACTGCGTGATCCTCGATGTCGATGTAGATCGGGTAGTAGGGGAAGCGTTTTTTCATGTTCGCGGGAGTAGGTGGTCGGGTGTCGGGAGTCGGAGTTTCAGAATCTTCGACTCCCGACTCCCGATCAGCGACTCCCTAGTAGATCGGAAACCGATCGCACAACTCCTTCACGCCTTTCTTCACCTCGACGATGACGGCGTCGTCGCCTTTCGAATCGAGAACGCGCGCGATCAACTCGGCGATGCGTTGCATTTCCGGCTCGCGCAGACCGCGCGTCGTCACCGCGGGAGTGCCGATGCGGATTCCGGACGCCACCATCGGCTTCTGCGTGTCGAATGGAATCGTGTTCTTGTTGACGGTGATGTTCGCCGCCTCCAGAAAATTCTGGCCGTCCTTGCCGGTGATGCCCTTCGAAAACACGTCGGCCATGAAGAGGTGATTGTCCGTGCCGCCGCTGACGATGCGGAATCCTGTGCCCGCGACGGCCTGCGCCAGCGCCTGCGCGTTGCGGATGATCTGCGCCTGATACTCCTTGAACTCCGGCTGCAACGCTTCCTCGAACGCCACCGCTTTGGCCGCGATGATGTGCACAAGCGGCCCGCCCTGGATGCCCGGGAAGAGCGAACGATCGAGATCCTTCGCGTACGCCGACTTGCAGAGGACGAGTCCCGCGCGAGGACCGCGAAGCGTCTTGTGCGTGGTCGTCGTGACGAAGTCGGCGTACGGAACAGGCGATGGATGCAGACCAGCGGCGACGAGTCCTGCGATGTGCGCGATGTCGGCCATCATCAGCGATCCGCTCTTGTCGCAGATCTCGCGGATGCGTTTGAAATCGATGATGCGCGAGTACGCCGAGGCACCGCAGATGATGAGACGCGGCTTGTGCTCCAGCGCCAGACGCTCCATCTCGTCGTAGTCGATCAGCTCGTCTTCCTGCCGGACGTGATACGCGACGACGTTGAAATCGCGGCCCGAATACGAAAGCGGATGCCCGTGCGTGAGATGGCCGCCGTGCGAAAGGTCCATCCCCATGATCGTGTCGCCCGGTTTGAGGACGGTGAAGTAGACGGCCATGTTGGCCTGCGAGCCGGAGTGCGGCTGCACGTTGGCGTGCTCGGCGCCGAAAAGTTGCTTGGCGCGATCAATGGCGATGGTCTCGACGATGTCGGTCGGGCCGCACCCTCCGTAATACCGTTTCCCCGGATAGCCCTCGGCATATTTGTTCGTAAACACGGAGCCCATCGCAGTGAGCACGGCGCGCGAAACGTGGTTTTCGGAGGCGATCAGCTCCAGGGTGTCGTTCTGGCGCTCGGTCTCCAGCGCGATCGCCGCGGCGATTTTGGGGTCGACATCGCTGAGCGTTCGCTGCAGGAAATCGTGGCCGGTTGCGGCGCGCTGATCTTCGATCGTGGTCATCGTCAGCTCCTTCGTGGAGGTCGGCGGGCGATCTTACTCGATAATCAACGCCCGATGAGTTCGCGCGCGCGCCTCTTTTTTCTGCTTCTGCTCGCTGTTTCCGGCGCGCTGCTGGCGTGGCTCGGCTTCTTCTTTTTTCGCGACAATTTCGCGACGCACTATGCGATCAAGGTGCTGTCGGCGACCGCGTTTCGCGCCGGCGAGATTCCGTGGTGGAACTTCGCCGACGGCGGCGGCCAGCCGCTGGCCGGCAATCCGAACACGCTGACGTTTTATCCCGACAACTTTCTCTATTTGCTGCTGCCAGCGCACGTCGCGTTCAACCTCCACTTCCTCATTCATCTCGCCCTCGGCTGGTTTGCGATGCGCGCGCTGACGCGATCAACGTTCGGAGCCTGGCTCTGGGTCCTGTCGGGCGCGGCCATCTCCGCCCTCTCGTTCTACAACCTCGTTACCGCGATCGCACTCGTTCCGTTCGCGTTTCTGGCGGCTGAGCGCAAAAGCGCGACGAAGCTCGGCCTCGCATTCGGGCTGCTGGCCCTGGCAGGGGAGCCGGTCACGATCGCAGCCACGGCGATTGCTGTTCTTGTCCTTGTCACGCGAAGACGCGAAGACGCGAAGACAGGGTTTGTTTCCTTCGCGTCTTCGCGTCTTCGCGTGATCATCGTTTCCCTCGTCTTTGCAACCGTCATCGCCGCCCCGCAATTGATCGCGTATTCGGAAGTTGCGTCCGAAGTCGAACGCGCCCATCGATACTCAGCGCAAACGGTGCTCAATGCCTCGTTCGATCCGCGAAGGCTGCTCGAGCTCATCGCCGGTCCCTTCCTCTCGATCGACGCGCCGCACCTCTTTCCGTCGCTGGTCATCGGGCTGATTGTGATTCCCGCGCTCTTCCGCCGCTCGCGCTACACGCTCATCGCTGCGCTGATGCTTTTCTTCGCGCTAGGCTCTTTCAATCCGATCGTTCGATGGGCCGTCGAGTCGATCGACGTGCTGCGCGCCGGACGCTTCCCGGAGAAATTTGCGCTCGTAATGTGCGCCGCACTTGTCGTTCTCGCAGCCGAATACTTCCGACAATCGGCCACGCCGCGAATCTGGTCCATCGTCACGTTCGTGCCGCTGTTGTGCTGGACAGTCTGGATGATTCCGATCGATTGGTTCTCGCCGTATCGGACAATTGCGCAGCCAGCGCGGCGGGTCTTCGTTCCACCAGCGCCAGGCGGACAGGCGATCGATCGCGACAGCTACCGCGACCGCGCGCGCCGCCTCGAACCGCTGTTCGGCGCCTCTGCGGGACTCGAATACGTCCTCAACCGCTCTGGCGACGGCATGCACTCGCTGCTCAGCCGCATCGCCTCCGAGCGATTTACAGCTACGCACAATCCCGCTTGGCTGCGCATCGCCGTCGCGCCATCCGCGATCGTCCCCGAAGCCATCGCCGCGCCGTCGATTTCCGACGCCGTGAACCTGATCGAGAGCGGAGCGCCGGCCGTCGCTCCTCGCGCGTTCGCATCCGCGCCCGGCGCGCGCGTGACGCGCGTGCTGCGCGAGGGGCAGCAAATCACGATCGACGTCGCGACGAACGGTCCGTCGCTGCTCGCCGTCGATCAGTCGTACTTCCGCTCCTGGAGTGCGCGCATGGCCGATCGCGATCTCGACACCCTTCCCGTCAACCTCGACCGCCTCGGCGTCATCGTTCCCGCCAGCGGAACAGTCACTCTGCGCTTCGGCCGGCACCACACGCTGGTCGTCGTGACCTGGGTTCTGTCATCGCTTCTGATCGCCGCCTTGCTCCTTGCCATGCGCATCAAAGAAGCCGATCGCCGCGCCAGCGAGATAGAGCGAGCCGGCGACGACGATCGAGCGATAGCCTGACGCAAGCGCGCGTGCGATCGCGCGCGAAGGGTCCGGCTCGGCAGCCGCATCGATCGACATGCGCTGCGCGATCGCAACCAGATCTCCGGCCGCCACCGATCGCGGCGGATACGGCTCCGTGGCGATGATCGATTCGAACAGCGGAAAGAGCAGCGCCGTCACATCGCCGACATCTTTGTCGCTCATGATGCCGAAGACGAGCAGGCGGGGAGCCGGAATCCGTTCCGCGATGAACGGCAGGATCGCGCGAACCGCGTGCGCGTTGTGTCCACCGTCGATCCAGACCTCTTTCCCACCGCGGTCGACTTTCTCCAGCCGTCCGCGCCAACGCGTGGCAGCGACGCCGCGCTCGATCGACGCGGTCGTGATCCTCGGCAGAACCGCCCGCAACTCCTCAGCCGCACGAACCGCCAGCGCGGCGTTGCGCTCCTGGAACGCACCAGCCAGCGGCGTGGAGTGCGTCTCCGCCACGTGGTGAAACGGACTGCCGAACTTCGCCGCGCGTTTGCGAATGACATCGAGAATGATCGGATCATCGTTCGACGTGAGCACGATCGCGCCGCGATGAATAACGCCCGCCTTCTCAGCGGCGATTTTGCGGATGGTGTTGCCGAGGAATTCGGTGTGATCGAAGCCGACAGGAGTGAGCAGGGAGGCGATGGGCCGGACGACATTCGTGGCATCGAGCCGCCCGCCCATGCCGACCTCGAGCACCGCGATCTCGCACTTGGCGTCCGCGAAGGCAATGAACGCAATCAGCGTAAGCGCTTCGAAGTACGTCGGCGTAAACCCAACATCGCCGGCGGCCGATCGCAATTTCTCGATCGATCGAGCCAGCGATTCGTCATCGATCTCTGTACCCCCAATCGTCCATCGCTCCTGAAGCCTGACGAGGTGCGGTGAGGTGTAGAGCCCCGTTCGATAACCGGACGTGTTGAGGATCGAAGCCAGCGTCGCCGACGTCGAACCCTTGCCGTTCGTGCCTGCGACTATGATCGATGGATACAAGCGCTCCGGATGACCGAGTGCGCGAAGAAACGTGCGCATGCGGCTCAGGCCCGGACGGATGCCCGACGCTTGGAGCGCGTCGAGCCAGGCAGCGGAACCGGCATCCACTTTCAAAATGGGGTCAGGTCTACTTTTGAAAGTGACGATAATTGTCCATCGCCAGTCATCGCCGCGTTTTCACTTTCAAAAGTAGACCTGACCCCATTTTGAAAGTGACCTCAGGACGCCGCTTCGCGCTTTTTGCCGGTGAACATGCGGAGGAATCGCGCCAGCGCCGGCTTCATCTCGGAGCGCGGCGTGATCAGGTCCACCATTCCATGATCGACCAGAAACTCGGCCCGCTGAAATCCCTCGGGAAGCGTCTGCCGGATCGTCTGCTCGATCACGCGCGGACCTGCGAATCCGATCAGCGCTTTCGGCTCGGCGATGTTGAGATCGCCCAGCATCGCATACGACGCCGTGACGCCGCCGGTCGTCGGATCCGTCAGGATCGAAACATACGGCAGCCGCGCTTCGGCCAGCCGGGCCAGCGAAGCGGAGATCTTCGCCATCTGCATCAGCGAGAGGATTCCTTCCTGCATGCGCGCGCCGCCGGACGTGGAGACGATTAGGAACGGCTCTTTTTTCTCGAGCGCGCGCTCGGCGGCGATCGTGATCTTCTCGCCGACCACGGAGCCCATCGATCCGCCCATGAACGCGTACTCCATCGCGCAAACGACCACGCTGATGCCGTCCAGCTTCCCCTCGGCGCACAGAACAGCGTCACCTTTTCCGACGCGCGCTTCGTAGACTTTCAGGCGATCGCGGTAGCGCTTCGTGTCGCGGAATTCGAGCGGATCGCCGGACCGGATGTCGCCTGCGAATTCCTTGTACTTGCCGTCGTCGAAGAGGATCTCGAAGCGCTCGCGGG
>DATAMS010000431.1:0-2716 GCA_036260495.1 Thermoanaerobaculia bacterium | reverse complement strand
GCCGGAGCAGGAGTGGGCGCGGGAGCAGCCGGCGTTGCAGGCGCGGGCGTCGCTGGCACCGGTGCCGTAACCGCGGGTGCCGGCGCTGTTTCGGGCGTCGCATCCACCACTGGTGCCGATCCGGGCAACGAGAACACCTGCTCGTCCAGGCTTCCGCTGAAGTAGCGCGTGTCCATCTGCGGATCCTGATTGTCTTTCGACAACTGTTTGATCACGTATTCCGATCCTTCGTAGAGCTCCTTGTACGTGATCTTGCCGTTTTGCAATTTCACCAGCTTCTGAAAAACGTACGAGAAGAGGCCGCACGGCTGGCCTTTGTCGTCTCGCCACTCCGACGATGGCTGCAGGCTGTTGGACGATGAGATGACCAGATAACGGCCGCCGGCGTCGCGCGAGCCGGCGCGATGTTGCGAGACCGGCTTCTGGATCTGGCTTACGGGAACGCCAAGCGCATCGGCCAGTTTCAGGGAGCGCGTTTTGTAGAGATCGCGCCCCTGTGTGCCGGAGAAGCAACTGTCCGTGAAGTAATCGATGAAGGTTCCCGCGGCCGCGTACTTCGAGAAGCGCGCATACAACTCGTCATCCAGAATCAAGTTGTGCCACGGTTTCCCGCTCGACGTTCCTCGGCTATCCACCGGACAGATCGCCGCGTCGTACTTGCCGTCATCGAAAAATGGCTTGTTCTCGTTGCGCGGATCGTTCGGAAAGTGAAGCGTCTCCGTTTCGTCCAGCTCTTCCGAGTACGCGTCGGGAAAGAGCGTCCCGTGACCGGAGTAGGCGAAGACGAAAAGATCGTCGCGATGGAGCCGCGCGCCGAAGCCGTCGAGCTTCGCAAGGATGTTCTCGCGCGTTGCCTCTTCATCCGTGAGCATGACGATGTTCTCGGCAGGAAAGCCGAAGTTGCTGACGAGCATCTCGCGCAGGTTCGTTACGTCGTTGACGCAGCCGTTCAACGCGTTGCCGGGATATTTGTTGATGCCGACCAGCATCGCGTACTTGGCCGGCGCGGCGTGCGCAGAAGTTGTCAGCGATGCCACGAAAAGCGTGAGGCAGAGGAAGAGCAGCGGCGAAGCCTTACGTCGTCGGTTCATTCGATCTCCGAATTGGGTTGGATGAGCGGCGGCGGATTGTAAGGGGATTTTCGTCGCGGATGACGGCGCTGCGTTCAGTGCGTTCAGGGTTTCGATTCCACCACGACGGTCGCGCCTTGCCAGTTGCGCGGATCGAGTCCGGATCCCGAGGCTTTGACGCCGACACCGCGCGCGGATGCTGCGTTGCCGATGGCCTCCTGCAGGCCGTGCAGGTTGAGACGCTGAAACACTTCGCTCCACGTGTAGTCAACCTTGTCGCCGATGTTGACGCGCTCCTTCGTTACGAGCGCTACGAAAACATCGCGGCCATACGGCTCACCGACAGGAAACTCATACGTGTTGGCGCGCGGGATGGTGTGCGTTCCGGCGGCAATCTGATTGTCGCGGTCGTTGTCGTTCGGGAAGATGCAGGTGGCAACCTGACCGGCGCTGAAGACGAGCAGGTAGAGGTAGCCGGGAGTATCCGACGTGATCTCGTAGGTCACCTTCTCACCGGCGTGGTAGAGCGTTTTGTGCTCGCCGGTAGCGAGGGTGAGTTGCATCGGCGAGATTGGATTGGTGAGCGCGATCGCCGGCGCCGATTCGGCCGTGGCAAACAGCGGCTCATCGTTCAATGAGACAGTCGAGATGACGTCGAACTGCGGCTGTTGATCGCCATCGAGTTTGCCGCTCGCCTGCAGCGCGTTGATCCGTTTTGCGATGCGCGCCTTCAGCGTTGCCAACGTCGGACGGTCACTCTGCTGTTCATCAGCGAACACGAACGACAGCGCGCCGCGCAACGTGCTTTCCACTTCGAGCGGGTAGGCGCGCTGCGTTTCGGCGGCTGCCGAAATGACGACGACACCCGACAGCGTCTTCACCTTCGACGAGTCGAGGAATCCGCCGACGCGTTTCAGATCGCGGGAACGTGGGGCACCTTCGATCGAATACGCCGGCATGCCGCCGCCAGTTTCCTTGCTGGCGGCCAGCGCTTTGAACTGATCCGGACGGGGCAAATACCGCGCGCCGCCACCGCGCGGAAACGCATGGAGTTTCGGGATGTCGCGCGAGATCGTTCCCGAATGGCACGAATCGAAAACGAGCACCGCCCGCCGGCCGGAAAGGAGCGCGATCATCTCGTCGAAGACATCGTCGCGGATTTCGCCCGTTCCGGTCTCGGGATTCACGTCGTACGGCGCAATCGTTTCGTCGAGCCCGTCCGCTTCATCGCCGTTGTCGTCCTTCAGTTGCGAGCCGTGCCCGGCGTAGAGAAAAAATACGCGGTCGCCCGGCTGGGTGCCTTCAATCAGCCAATGACGAAACTCCTGCTCGATGTTGGCCGACGTGGCCTGCTCGTTCGTCAGGACTTTGATCGCACCGGCAGCGAAGCCGTATTTCGTCTGAAGAAACGCCGCCGTCTGCGTGGCGTCGAGCACGCACCCCGGCGTTTCCGGCACGCGGCTGTCGCCATACTTTTCTACGCCCACCACAAGCGCGCGATCCTCGGCATTTACGAACGTGACGCTGATCGCCGTGCAGAACAGAGAAACAACGAACAGTCGCAAAGAAAGGGCGCCCTGAAGTTTGATCATGAGGAAGGCGCGGCATCCTACCTCAGCGGAAGGGGTCAGGTCGAAAACGAAAAC
>DATAMS010000200.1:0-9694 GCA_036260495.1 Thermoanaerobaculia bacterium | reverse complement strand
CGTGCTCGATGCAGACTCACTGGAGACTCGGTTCCTTGATTCTCCTGGCACTCTTGTCCTGCCGCACGATGGCTCCTCACGAAACCGGTTTTCTGCTTCGCTCCGTTGTCGTCGGAGGGCATCGCTATCCCTATTCGGTCTACGTTCCGCATTCGTATGCGCGATCGAAGCGCTGGCCGGTCGTTCTTTTTCTGCATGGCTCGGGCGAGCGGGGGAGTGATGGCTTGCGCTCGACGCAGATCGGTGTTGCCGCGGCGATCCGCGCCAATCCGGAGCGCGTTCCGGCCATCGTCGTCTTCCCGCAGGCGCCGCTCGAAACGCGCTGGCTGGCTGAGCCGGCCGATGCCGCGATGGCCGCGCTTCACGCAACGATGGCGGAGTTTCACGGCGACCCCGATCGCGTCTATCTCACCGGTTTATCGATGGGCGGCTACGGAACGTATCACTTTGCGCTAGCGCATCCGGCGACGTTCGCCGCGCTCGTCATCGTTTGTGGAGGCTTGTTGCCGCACCCGACGACGACGGCCGTGCAGCAATCGCCGTTGACGATGAACGCTCCCGATCCTTACGCGTTCACGGCGCATGCGATCCGCAAGTTTCCGATCTGGATCTGCCACGGTGACGCTGATCCGGTCATTCCTGTCGACGAGTCGCGCCGGATGGTGGAGTTGTTGCGAGCCGAGGGCGCCGAGGTGCATTACAACGAGTACGCGGGGGTTGGCCACAACGCGTGGGATCGTGCGTACGGCGACGCTGAGATGTGGCGCTGGTTGTTTTCGCAGCGGCGAAGGTAGTAGGGCGCGCTGCTCTCGCATCCCAATTGTCTGAGGAACTTGTGAGAATGTTGAATGTTTCATGTTGAGTGTTGCATCAGCGCTGTCCAAAACAGGTCACCCTGGAAGGGTGAATGAGGGTAGCCGGTGGCCGCGCCGGAGGTGCTGCCACCGGTAACAGTCGCGACAAAGCAGCACCCCGGAGGGGGTGCGTGAAGAAGCAAGATCAGCCTATCTGTGAGGAGCAAGCGCCTCGGAGAGAAGGCCTTTCGACCCAGTCCTCTTGAATGTTCACGCACCCCTGCCGGGGTGCTTTGAGTGCGCGCGATTGTTCCGGTGGCAGCACCTCCGGCGCGGCCACCGGCTACCTTCAATCACCCCTCCGGGGTCGCGTAACCCGCTGACCTGTCGACCCTCTTGAAGGCTGCTTCAGTTTGTTTTGGACAGCAGTGAGTGTTGCATGGTGAATGTACGGGCCGTCCTCGGCTCATTCAACACTCAACATTCAACATCCACCATTGAACATTGCGTGCTCCAGGCGAAGAAACCGAATCGTCGTGCCGTAGCTCAGGCGATCGACGCCGTACACGCGCGGCATCGCCGGGCCGCGGCCGGAATCATCTCCAGACATTCGGGGCACGTCTTCATCGGAGCGGGCGCCGCCGCCGGCGCCGGCTTCACCAGCCACTTCACGATCAGGAAAACGACGAACGAAATGATCAGGAAATCGAGGACGGTTCCGGCGAAGTGACCGTAGAGAATCGCGTTCTCCGTGATCTTCCCATTCGCGTCTTTCGCGGTCGAAAGAACAATCCTCGCCGAACGCCACTCGCCGCCCGGCAGCACGCTGCCGATGACCGGCATGAGGATGTCGGCCGACAGCGATGTGACAACGCTGCCGACCGCCGCGCCGACGATCACGCCGACCGCGAGTGCCAGGGCGTTGGTCTTGGTCAGAAAGCCGCGGAATTCTGAGATCATCGGACGCTCCTTTTTTTCTGCCCGCCATCCCGTTCCCACGAGGCGATTGGTCCGGCGATTACTGTGAACATTGGATGAGGTAATGGTTCGTCGATCCGCTGGTGCCGCTCGTAACGATCGGGATCACGCAGCGACAGTTTGGACTGAAGATGGCGCCATTCAAAATGCAATTGTGCGTCTGAGACCGTAATCAGGCCTGCATCGCCCTCGGCGATGATCTTGGATTGATCGAAGCGATATCCCCGACGTCCAGCCTCGGACGCCACTTCGCGAAGATACGCAGCGATCAGTGCGCGTGAGTCAGGCGCTTCGCGAAATCGCTCCAACTGCGGATGCCGCGTGTAGCCGCGCGTGAGTCCCAACAATACCGCTTGCGCAAGAAGCGCCTCGCGCCAGAGCGCGACGAGTCCTTTGGAATCGAGATATTGCGGATGCAACGACCAGAGGCGCACGGCGCGTCGATGATAACGCCGCCACAATCGTAGCGGCGGCAATCGCAGCGCCGACGGCTCGTCGGCTCTGCCGCGGCCAGCGGCCCGCTGGCGACCGTCAATAAACCCCCTTCCGTTGCCGCTTTCTGACAGACTGCGCGCAGCCTCCTTCTACAATCCCACGACCCATGGAACTTCTTCTCTGGCGTTGGAGCACGACCGCGCAAATCACCTCGGCGCTCATGATCGCGGTGTTCTTCGTCGTGCTGGCGCGATCGATGCGCCGCGTCGAGATGCGTCCGTGGGTCGGTGCGTGGCTCTGCAATCTCGCGGCGCTGCTCGTCACCATCATCTTCTGGTACTTCCAGCCAACGTCGCCGATCGCCTTCATCGTGCTGCGCGGCGCGTACTTCCTGAGCAAGACGATGTTCATGGTTTTGCTGACCGCAGGCGCGTGGCGTTTCGCGCGTCAGCGGCCAGGCGTTGCGCTACGCCGCGTTGTCATCGCCTGCGTGATCCTTTATGCGATCGTCGCGGCTTTCCTGGCTGACTCCATCGACCGCATCGGCGTGTCACAGTCCGTGGTCATCGCGCTGATCCTCGGCGTCGCTTCGATCGCACTCTTCCTGAAACGAATCCCCGGTGCCGATTGGCTGGCCTCGGGGTTCGCGATCCGCGCCGTTCTGGCAGTCACTGAGACACTTGCGCACGGCCACGTCGTGCTCACACGCTTCGTTTCCGATGCGGCGCTCGGCCTCTTTCTGGCCTCGTACTCGTCGTTCGATACCGGCGTTGAGTGGGTCATCGCCCTCGGATGCGTGCTCATTCTCTATCGCACGATTCAACTGGAGCTGACGCAATCGAATCGCAATCTCACCGCCGCGCAAGAGGTGCTGCAGGAGCTTGTCGATCGCGATTCGCTTACCGGTCTCGCCAACCGCCGCGCCCTTGCCGGCGTCCTCGGCAACGTCCTTCCGACCGGCGCGACCATCCTCTTTTTCGATCTCAACGACTTCAAGAAGATCAATGATTCGTACGGCCACCAGGTCGGGGATGAGTGTCTCAAACGATTTGCGCGCGTGCTCGAGGCCAGCTTCCGTCCTGAAGATCACGTGATCCGGTACGCCGGCGACGAGTTCGTCGTCGTCGCGCCGGGTGTTGAGCCGGCCCAGATGCTCGATCGCATCGAAGGCCTGCGCGAACGGCTGAAGTTCGAGCGTTCAGACGGTCCTCCGATTCGATTCTCTGCCGGCCACGCGCATCTTCCCGCTGGTGGCGAAGCGGAGAGCGCGTTACGTGCCGCGGACGAGGCGATGTACCGCGACAAAAACCGGAAGCCAGCCGGTCTGCGCTCCGTCTAACTCCAGCACATGTCCAGCGAAAACCTACTCCACCACGAAATCGCGGCGGACGTAGCCGAGGGCGCGGGTGCCGGTGATTCGGAGCAGAACCTTGGCCGTGTATTTTCCTTTCGGCAACTCGAATGGTTCGCGCAGAGTGAGGTAGCCGGTTGGGACGCGTGCCGGGCCAGTGAGGCTGATACGTTTCGATTTGAATCCGGCCGTGGCGCCGTGCTCGTCGATAACGTAGATGAGCAGTTCGATGCCCGGTGATGATTCGGGAAGTTGCGGCACGACCTCGGCGCGATTGAACGCCATGGCAAGAACGGATGTGCCATCAGCCGAGGTGACGCCGGCATCGAGTGTGGCTCCAGACTGCGGCACATCGTTGAGCAGAATGTCGGCGAGTTGCAGCGCGTCGACGCCTTTGTTGCCGGGCACGTAGCCGAATCCCTCGCGGTACGACACCTCGGAACCGCGCGGCAGTGCCTTCACGCGAACGGTGATCTTGCCGTGCCTCCGGCCCGCGCTGCTGAAGCCGAGGACGTAGGCGGTGCGCTCCGCACGCATGACCGTGTCGACGGCCTCGCCGAGGTCGTTGCGATTGGCGATGACCCGTCCGCCCGTGCCGCGCGACAGCAGATAGAGCGCGTCATTGTCGAGATCCGTCATCGTGTGACGAAGTCCCTGGATGTCGATGCTGTCCAGCGTGACGCCGGCGGAAACGAAGGTCTCATGCATTTGTTTGACGACGTCCATCAAATGCGCGTCGATGTTCGGCGGCCGCCGATTCGCTTTGATGTCGGTGATCCGCGTCGTGTCGAAACCCTCGGAAAAAATCACGAGGTGCTTCTGCCCTTCGAGTGCGCTGAGCCTCGCCGCCACGTCGCCGAGGGCGCCGACTTGATACTCGATGAGGCGATTGCCTTGCATCTTTTGCATGTCCTGATTGGCCTGACCGCCCTGAAGCATGTCGTTGACCTCGTCGCCGAGGAGTGGAGAGAGCCCTTCCGCGGAGCCGCCCATTTCCGTCGCCGTCAGCCATTGCGCGCGCTCGGGACTGGAAAGCGCGACGCCGAGCGGATCCTGCGCTGTACTCGGACGAAGCGTGTAGAGCGCGCGCGTGATCGCCACACGGTCGGAAAGGAATGAGGAAATAAATTGCACACCACGATTGGACGAATAGGTCGCAATCGCAAAAAAGTCGGTGGCTGGATTCGAGTGCGCCACGGCTTGTTCCGCCGCGGTTTGTGCCTTCTTGATTCTGGCCGGGGTGGCGAAGCTCAAATCGAAGAGGAAAAGGTAGAGACGCCTCTCGCGGCGCGGGCGCGCAACTGCGGTCTGCGCTGCGTCCGGCACTTTCGCGAAGTCGATGGCGTCGAAGTATTCGATCTTTTGCGGATTTCCGTCGACGAAGAGCTCGAATGCATCGCGCGTCAGGCCCTGGACCGGTTCGTTGTTGCCCGAGGTGATGTAGACGGGGACTTCGACGACTTCGACGGTGACATTTTCACGGACTTGCGCGGCCACCGAAAGCGCGCAAGCGGCGGCGAGTGCGACGATGATCGATCGGTTCATGACCGCTCCCACGTTCCGCTCTTGCCGCCTGACTTGCGCATGAGCTGGAGCGATTCAATCGTGATGCCTTTCTCGGCGCTCTTGCACATGTCGTAAATCGTCAGCGCGGCGACGGCGCATGCGGTCATCGCCTCCATCTCAACGCCGGTTTTCCCTTCGCAGCGCACGATGGAGTGGACTTCGATGGTGCCGGCAGCCGGATCGAGATCGAAGGTGATATCGATCGACGTGATGCCCAGCGGATGTGCGAGCGGGATGAGATTCGGAGTCTGCTTCGCGGCAAGAACGCCGGCGACTTTGGCGGTCGTGAGCACATCGCCCTTCGGCAAGGCCTGCGCTACCAGTTTGTCCAGCGACTCCGGCGACATACGCACGGTGGCGACGGCAACGGCCTCGCGCTGCGTGACGCGCTTGGCGCCGACATCGACCATCGAGATGCCGCCGGTTTCGTCGAGGTGAGAGAAGTTTTTGGTCATGCTTTTTTTCTCCGCTTCTCTGCGCCTCCGCGTGACAAGTTTTTCACGCGGAGCCGCGGAGTGACTTCCATTCTGCCATCGTGTTGACATTCATCAACGGCTCGCCCGCGAACTGCGCGCGCAGATCGTCCTCGGCCAGAATCTCCGCTTCTCCATCTGACGCGACTCCTCGAAGATCGTAACGCTTCGCGTCGATCCGCTGCTGCAACCGCGGAAGAAGCGCGGGATCGTAGCCGGCGCAAAGCATTTGGGTTTTTCCGCTCCAGACCGGCGCGAGCAGCATCGCGCTGCTTCGCTCAAAGCGGTCACGAAGAAAGCGCAGGATCGCAGGCGTGATCAGCGGGTAATCGACGGCGATGACGAAGCACCGTTCGCTCGCGTGCGCGAGCGCGCAGGCGACGCCGAACACCGGCGCCTGATCGTCGTGAGGATTTTCGTAGATCGTGGACAACGGCGCAGCAGGCCCGCCGTGACGCTGAACCGCAAAGACATCTTCGAAGACATCGCGAGCGGTCTTCGCGACACGATCGAAAAACAGCTCCGTCTTCGAGCGGCCCATTCTTCGCGACTCGCCGCCGATGAGGATGTAAGCATTCATCGCCGGTAGCTCCGCGCCAATTCGGCGACATCGGCTCCACGGCGGAAACGCATCACTGTCCGCCAGTTGATCATGGCCGTGCGCAAAACACCCTTGCGCAGAAAGCGCCGGCCTGACGTCGTCACCGTCAGCGGAAGGATGATCGGGCGGCCAAGTTTTTTCATACGAATGGCGAGATCGTAATCCTCCATCAGCGGAATCTCGCGGAAGCCGCCCGTCTGCAGGAAGCGCTCGCGGCGGATGAACTGCGCCTGATCGCCCCAGGGACAGCGCGTGATCGCTGTCCGAAGATTGATGAGCACCGCGGCCATGCGGAGTTTGCGCGCCGGCTCGGCGAAGGCGATGCGAAATCCGCCAAAGTCCGCGCCGCCTGCGAGCGCATCCCCGACCGCATGCGCCGCACCGCGCGGGAGGAGCGTATCGGCGTGAAGAAAGATCAAGACGTCGTTCACCGCCGCGCTTGCGCCCAGATTCAACTGCCTAGCGCGCATCGCCTCGCCGAGCAAAACCCTCGCGCCCGCGCTCTTGGCGAATCGCGCCGTGCGATCGACGCTCCCACCATCAACAACGATCACCTCGGCCGCTCCTGCCGCAAACGCCGACTCGATCGTCGCGCCGATCCGCTCCTCTTCGTTGAGAGTCGGGATGATGATTGAAGTGTGAAGAGTGAAGGGTGAAGAGTGAAAGGACTCCTGCCTTTTTTCACTCTTCACTCTTCACCCTTCACTTCTTCTTCGCCTCGCGCTCCGCGATTTTCTTCGCGTGCCGCGATTGGCCCAGCGTCACGTTGATTGGGTTCGATCGGTCGAGAAACGGCACGGGAGGTGCCGCGCGCACACCGAGCTCGCGCCGCACCTGCAACAGCGCTGCATCCTCGCGATGATCTTTCATGGCCTGCTGCACCGTCTCGAGAGCTTTCTTGCGATTGCCGGCCGCCACGTAGACGCGGGCCAGATTCGCATAATGGTTGCCGTCGTAGAACTCCAATTCGATGGCGCGTTTGCAGAGGTCGATGGCCTGTTTCGTTTTTTTCTGCACGAGCATCAGGCAGAGTCCAAAGTACGAAAGGCCGGTCGCGCTCTTTGCGGTTTTCGACAGGAGCAACGGCGAGGACGCATCCTCCGCTCCGTACGCGTCCAGGAAAATCGTGAGCGCGCGCAGATACTCCTGCTCCCTCGTCAACTCGATCGCTTCCTCAATGTTGCGGATTGGATCGTTCATCACAGCAGCTCACGCGAGCGCAAGCGTCGCACGTAGCGCTCGATCCGTTCGCGTTCTCCGTCACCAAGGCCGACAAATCGGACGCCGTATTTCGCAGCGCTCCCCGCAAACTCGGCGCGCAATACCTCGCAGTCCAGTTGCAACGGTTTCGGATCCGCCGGTAGATAAAAATGCAGCCGGATCTTTCCCTCGGACGGCAGCATGCGGTCGATTTCGAGAAACATGCCATTGGCCGAAACGTTGATGCTGCGTCCGATCAGAAAACGGCCGTTGTTCTCGACCGACACTTCGATGCGCGTCAGCGTCCGCAATTCGCGGCGCGATGGGATCGTCGTCAAACGCGCGACTTTCGAATCCAACTCCAGTCGTTCCAGCGGCCGGTAGATGACGTCGTTGCAACCGGCGGAAAGGCAGAGATCGGCGTGCTCGGGCGTGTCGCGCTCGCAGACGAGCAGCAGCGACATCGCGCGCGTCGACGCATCGGCGCGAATCTCGCGACAGAACTCCGGCGCGTTCATGTCGAAGAGATCGAAGGCGAACATGATGAGCTGCGGCCGGTCTTGGCGCGCGATCTCCAGCGCCTCGCTTCCGGCCAGCGCCGTCACGATGATGGCCTCGCGGCGGCGGAGAATCGATTCCTGAAACAGCAGCGAGCCTCGCGACTGGTCGACCAGAAGAATGCGCGGATGCTCGGGAGTGCTCACGCCGCGGAGATCTCCCGAAGACGCGGAATGTTGCGTTTGAGATCGTCGACGAGCAGCGCGATGTGATCGGCGGTGTTCGACTTGCCGAGGCCGAAGCGGATGGAGCCGTAGGCAAGATCCTCGGCCACGCCGATTGCCGTCAGCACCGGCGAGGCGCTGCGATCGCCCGAACTGCACGCGGAACCAGACGACAGCGCGAAGTGCCGCAGCGCCAGCATCACCGCGTCGGATTCGACGCGCTCAAACGAGACGTTGAGATTGCCGGGCAGGCGCCGCTCGCGCGGTCCATTCACGAACGCGCCGGGCATTTCAGCGACGAGGCGATCCCACAACTCATTGCGCAACGCCGTCAGCCGCTCGCCCTCGTCGGCCATCTCTTTATCGCGAAGTGCAAAGGCGCGCGCCATTCCGACGACGCCCGGAACGTTCACGGTTCCGCTGCGAGCGCCCTTCTCCTGGCCGCCGCCGAGCATGACCGGCTCGATGCCAATGCCGCGGCGCACGATCATGCCGCCGATCCCTTTCGGACCGTAAAGTTTGTGCGCGGAGAACGCGGCAAGATCGACATTCGTCGTGTCTACCGGCACTTTGCCGGCGGCCTGCGTGATGTCGCTGTGAAAGAGCACGCCGCGCTCGCGGCAGATCGCGCCAAGCTCGCCGACCGGCTGCAATGTTCCGATCTCGCCGTTCGCGGCTTCGATCGAGACGAGCTTCGTGTTCGCGCGAATGGCGCCGCGTAACTCCTCGGGATCGATGAAGCCTTCGGCGTCAGGCTTGAGCATCGTCACCTCGACGCCGTGCTTCCCGAGCCGTTGTAGCGGCACGAGGATCGACTTGTGCTCCATCGCCGAGCTGATCACGTGATCGCCGCTGCCGAGGAGATTGAGGGCGATGTTGTTCGACTCGGTCGCTCCGGCAGTGAAGTAAACCTCGTTCTGCGCGACACCAAAAAACTTGGCGATCACCCCTCGCGCGTCCTCAACTTCCATCGCCGCGCGCTTGCCGTACAGGTGCGTCAGCGATGCGGGATTCCCGAAAAACTCCGTGAAGTAGGGGAGCATCGTCTCGACCACGCGCGGATCGACCGGCGTCGTGGCGTGATGGTCCATGTAGATGGGCATTTCGGGCACGAGAGAATGATACTGCTGTCACGAGGCTCGGAGAGTCAACGGCTGTCACGCGGAGTCGCTGAGATGCGGAGAAAAGGTCCGTGGCCTCCGCGTGAAACGCCTCTCGTTATCTTCTGCGTCGCCTTCGCTTCGCAGATGGGAGTGGCGAGGCGTCGGAATCCTCGGCTATGCGGCGCGCGCGTTGGGCGAAGTCGCGCCACTGGCGGAAGATGTCGACGTACTTGCCTGACGACAGCGCGTAGAGCTCGAGGAGCGCGAGCGCATCGTTGAACGGCTCGCGGAACACGAACTTGAACTGCGCGCGGCGGTCGGCGGGCGGCTCGAGCAGACGCCAGAGCGTATCGAGCGCGGTCTCGATCTGGTGCCGTGTCCCCGCCGCCAGCGCCATGCGCGTGCAGATCGGCTGGATCAGCTCGCGGATGAAGAGGATCACTTCGCCGATCTTCATGCGTGACTCGCGGC
>DATAMS010000163.1:0-10284 GCA_036260495.1 Thermoanaerobaculia bacterium | reverse complement strand
GCCAAAGGCGGCGCCGGACTTACCGTCGCAACTTCGGCGAGCTGGCTCATCGTGCTGCAAGTTGGCGCGTTCTTCGGCTACATCACCTTCGGATGGTTTGCCGATCGCATCGGCCGCCGTCCCGCGTTCACGTTTTTCATGATCGCGTCGACGATTCTCGTTCCGCTCTTCGCGTTCTACGCACGCACGCCAACGTTGCTACTGATCCTCGGCCCCCTCCTCGGCTTCTTTGCGCACGGCTACTTCTCGCTCTTCGGCGCGATGCTCGCGGAGCTCTTCCCGACGCGCATCCGCGCCGGCGCGCAAGGCTTCTGCTACAACGGCGGCCGCTTCGCCTCGGCCGCCGCGACCTTCGCGATCGGCAAAGCATCGCTGACGCACAGCTTCGCAACGGTCATCACCTGCGCCGCACTTTTCTTCGCAGTCGGCGCGGCGCTGGTCTGGCTGCTGCCCGAAACGAAAGGAGCCGAACTGTGATCGATCTCAGCGCCGACCTCGGCGAAGGCGCCCCCGACGAGCCGGAGATCTGGCCGCTGATCACGTCCGCGAACGTTGCTTGCGGCGGTCACTTCGGCGACGCCGATTCGATGACGCACGCCGTCCGCCGCGCGCGCGAGCTCGGCGTCCGCGTCGGCGCGCATCCGTCCTATCCCGACCGCGAAAACTTCGGACGCAAGTCGATGACGATGACGCCGGAAACGCTGCGCGCATCGATCGTCGAACAGATTGCAGCCCTGCTCGACATCGCCGGCAAGTTGCATCACGTCAAGCCGCACGGCGCGCTTTACAACGATGCGCATAAAGACCCGGCACTCGCAGAGATCGTGATCGATGCCATTCGCAAAATCGATCCATCGCTCCCCATCGTCTGCAGCGACTCCTCGCAAATGGCCGCCGCCGCTCGCGCCGCCGGCACCCCCGTCATCCGCGAAGCCTTCGCCGACCGCCGCTACAACGCCGACGGTTCCCTCGTCGCCCGTAGCGAGGCGGGTTCGCTACTCGATGTTTCGGAAGCCGCCACCCAAGCCGCGATGCTCGCGAACGAAAATGCTGTCATCGCGAAAGACGGAACGCGCATCACGATCCCATTCGACACAATCTGCATTCACGCCGACATGGAGCACGCCGTCGAGAGGTTAAGGGCGATACAAGAAACGATCACCAAGTGAGTGGCTTCCAAAGCGTCTTCGTGCCGATGACGACCGTATCCGGGAGTTGATGGCGTAGATAAGCTTCTCGCGTAATGCTGATGCTGGTAGTCACGAGAGCTTCCAACTCGGCAGGCTTCCTGTTCCAGGGGAAGGCGAAGCACACTTCTTTGTCGAGATAGAGCTTCTTTGCTGTCCGAACAGCGGGAGCGAGGTCCGTGTCTCCGGTCATCAAGACAACTCTGTCAGCCTGATCAAGGGCAAGGATTTCGAAGAGTTTCGCAGCGATGGCGACGTCTGTTTCCTTCTCCTCGTAACGCTTGATTGTCTTGCTGCAGTTGTTGCAGCGAGTCACCTTCTTCTTGAAACGGCCCAGCTCAACGGAAACACCGGTTTCCTTCAGCACTCTTACGTAGAGTTGATGCCGTGCGGTAATCCCAGGATGTGTTGGCTCAAGATGATGAGCGAGTGCCGAGAAATAGTGAATACCAACAAGGGTGGCCTCGGTCCCAAAAACCGAAAGATAAGATTCACATAACCCGCGCAAGTTCAGCCACTTAGTGCCGCCTTCGTCCGGTAAGCCGAGAGCTTTGCTCGCATCAACCAGCGAGTGGTAGACGTTGAAGCCATCGATCACGAACGCCGTTCGACTCGTGCGCATAAAAAAAAACCTCCGGATCGTAACCCGGAGGGGGCCGGGAAACCCTCACAGATGACCTGTCAGGAGTCTCGCCGGTGGGGATGCTTTCAATATAGGTACTACCCAAAAGCACGTCAAGAAAATAGTTGCTGCATGCCGTAACCATTCTGCCAATTGACCTGATTCCTCCCACAAACTCGTCCACGCGTCAGAGCGGCTGGCTCCGGTACGATACGCGCCATGAAACGGATCGCCGCCGCTCTTCTCTTCGCCATCGTCGCTTTCGCTGCTGCCGCGCAGCAGTTCGATCTCTCGATCGACAACATCATGCGAGGCACAGGACTTTACGGCTGGACACCCGAGGATGTGCGGTGGTCGCCGGATGGGCAGCGCCTTTACTTTTCGTGGAAGCTTTACACCGACACGCTGGAGAAAGATCGCGACACGTACGTCGTCAATCGCGACGGCAGCGGACTTCGCAAGCTGAGCGATGACGAGAAGAAGGACGCGCCGCCGGCGAATGCGCAGTGGACGCGCGACAAACATCGCGCGGTTTTTGCCGATGAAGGCGACGTCTTTCTCTGGGATGCGGCGACGAACAAACGACGCGCGCTGACGCAGACCAACGACAGCGAGAGCTCGCCGCAATTCACGTTCGATGAGACGCGCGTGACCTTCGTTCGCGCCAACAACGTCTACGCCATCGATCTCGCCAACGGATCGCTGACGCAGCTCACGAACATCGTCGCCCCCGACGACAAGGGGCCGAACGTCACCTTGTGGGACGACGCTGCGAAGAAGGGGACGGCCAGTCAGGAGTACATCAAAGGCGAGGAGCGCAAGCTGCTCGACATCATCGACCGCAAAGCGAAAAAGCGCGAAGAGGACGAGGCGAAGCGGAAGCGTGAGCATCCCATCAAGCCGTTGAAGATGGATAAAAAACAGACCGTCGCCACCGCGCGGCTTACTCCTGATGGCAAGTACGTCGTGCTGGTCGTCAACACAGAATCGGACAAGGCGAAGAAAACGATCGTGCCGAATTACGTGACCGAGGCGGTGTACACGGACACGATTCCGGGACGCGAAAAGGTTGGCGACGCGCAGCCGCCATCGCGCATCGCGGTGGTCAGTACGGCGAACGGTGAAGTGAAGTGGTTCGATCACGGACTCAAGCCGCTGACGTCGCCGGAGAAAGAGTCGACGACTGCTGCGAAGGCAACGACTGAGGATCAAGGCAAGGCTTCCGAGCAGAAAACCGAGAAGAGCGCCGACACGCAGAAGGAGAGCACGCAGCCGAAGGAGCGCGAGGTGAACCTGCGCGCGCCGATTTGGTCGGAGGACGGCAAGCACGCCTTCGTCGTCGTCCGTTCGTCCGACAACAAAGACGCCTGGATCATGGCCTTCGATCCCGCCACCGCGAAGGGAAAGATCCTCGTCGCGATGCACGACGACGCCTGGTTGCGCTTCGACATCGCATTCGGATGGCTGGCTGACAACGCCACGATTTACTACACATCGGAAGCGACCGGCTTCATGCACTTGTACGAAGTCGGATTCGACGGCGGCGCGGCAAAGGCGCTGACCAGCGGCAAGTGGGAAGTCGATAGCGTGACGTTGTCGGACGACAAGAAGTCGTTCTACTTGACGACCAGCGACGGAAGTCCGTTCGAGCGGCATCTCTACCAAATGCCGGCCGTCGGCGGCTCATCGACGAAGCTGACATCGATGCCGGGCGACAACGAGACCGTCGTTTCGCCGGACGGCAATGCCATCGCCAACGTCTATTCGTACACGAACAAACCGCCCGAGCTGTACATCGGATCGAAGCGGATCACGACCTCGCCCGCGCCAGACTTCGCGAAGCAGGCATGGCTCGACGTTCCGATCGTCAACGTTCCCGCGCGCGACGGCGTGAACGTTCCGGCCCGCATCTACAAACCGGCGAACTGGAAGCGTGGCGGCAAAGCGGTGGTCTTCGTTCACGGCGCCGGCTACCTGCAGAACGTGCATCGCTGGTGGTCGAGCTATTCGCACGAATACATGTTTCATCACCTGCTGATGTCGAAGGGCTACCTCGTGCTCGACGTCGATTACCGCGGCTCGAAAGGCTACGGGCGCGACTGGCGAACGGCGATCTACCGGCACATGGGCGGCAAGGATCTCGACGATCAGGTCGACGCTGCGCGCTGGCTCGTGAAAGAGCACGGCGTCGATCCGAAACGAATCGGCGTTTACGGCGGCAGTTACGGCGGTTTCATCACGCTGATGGCGATGTTCACGACGCCCGATGTCTTCGCAGCCGGCGCCGCGCTGCGCCCCGTCACCGACTGGGCCCAATACAACAACGGCTACACCTCGGGCATCCTCAATTTCCCGCAAACGGATGCCGAGGCGTATCGGAAATCGTCGCCGATCTACTTCGCGCAGGGACTCAAAGGAAAGCTCCTGATCTGCCACGGCATGGTCGACACGAACGTGCACTTCCAGGACAGCGTGCGTCTGGCGCAGCGCCTGATCGAATTGCGCAAAGAGAATTGGGAGATCGCGCCATATCCGGTCGAGAACCACGGCTTCGTCGAGCCGTCGAGCTGGGCGGATGAGTACAAAAGGATTTTGAAGTTGTTCGAGTCAATGTGATTGTTGCGCTTCGCGCGTTGTCGGTTGTCGGTTAGTTGCGCTTCGCGCGTTGAAGATGTGAAGAGACTCAGGGTGCTTTCAGATAATCCACCGCTACATGCGCCATCGCTCGCACGCCGAGCTCCAATCCACTCTCATCGACATAAAACAACGGCGAGTGATTCGACGCGGCTTCCTCGGCGGTCTTGTTCCTGGGCCGCGTTCCCAGCCAGAAGAACAATCCCGGCACTTTCTGCTGGAAGAATGAAAAGTCCTCGGCACCCAGGACTGCGTTGACGACGGCGACATTCGCATCGCCAGCCGCGCGGCGCAGTGTGGGCGCCATCTGTTCCGTGATGCCGGGATCGTTGTAGGTAATCGGGTACCCTTCTTCGATTGAGACTGTCGCGGTTCCGCCGCCGCTGTTGGCGATGTCTTCGGCGGTGCGTTTGATTCTCGAGTGGATCTCGTCGCGCATTTTCGCGTCGAGCGAGCGGATCGTGCCGATCATCTCGACGTCGTCGGGAATGATGTTGTTGCGGACGCCGCCGTGAATCGCGCCCACGGTCACGATCGATGGGGCCAGCGACGAATCGACCTGGCGGCTGGGGATCGTTTGCAGGCCGAGAACGATTTGGGCGGCGATGACGATCGGATCGACGCCGAGCCAGGGGTAGGCGCCGTGCGTTTGTTTGCCGTGGACCGTGATCTTGAACGAGTCGACGGCGGCCATCATCGATCCGGAGCGATAGGCGATCTCGCCGGCCGGATAGCGCGACGTGACGTGCAGGCCGAAGACCGCATCGACTTTCGGATTGTCGAGCGCACCTTCTTTCACCATCAGCTGCGCGCCGCCTTCTTCGCCTTCCGGCGCGCCTTCCTCGGCGGGCTGAAAGAAAAACTTCACGGTGCCGGGGATCTCGTCCCGGATGCCGGAAAGCACTTCGGCGACGCCGAGGAGGATGGCCACGTGCGCATCGTGTCCGCAGGCGTGCATGACGCCAACTTCGTGTCCGTTGAACGTCGTTCGCACCGTCGACTTGAACGGGACATCGACCTGTTCGGTCACTGGCAACGCGTCCATGTCGGCTCGCAGAGCAACGACGCGTCCCGGCTTGCCGCCGTGGAGGATTCCGATGACTCCCGTGTGCGCGACCGGCGTCTTGACCTCGATGCCAAGCTCGCGCAAACGGTCAGCGACGATCTTCGACGTACGAGTCTCGCGATTGCCAAGCTCGGGATGCTCGTGAATATCGCGGCGGCAGGCGATGACCTTCGCTTCGACTTTCTTCGCCGCATCATCGATACGTTGATCAAGTGCGGTGGCTGCATCGAGCGTGGCAGTCATAAGAACCTCCAGTGCGAGGATGGCGATCAGGCGCAGGGGGCATTGTAGATCGCTGTTGTCGGGTCTCGCGGTTACGGAGTCTCGCGCCAAATCCGCGTACGTCGCAGATACGAGACCGCGTAACCTCGCGACCTCGCAACCGCAAATCTACTGCGACACGATCTCCGTCTTCAGCGCCTCGGCTTTGTGAATCAGCTCGCCGAACCATTCCGCGAAATGCGTCTCGCCTTTTTCTTCGGCCAGCGCTTTGGTGCCCGAGGCCATGGCGATGAACTGTTCGATGAAGCCGCGAAGATCGTCTGCGACGCCCATCAGCATCAGCGTCGACGATTGCGCTTCGATCGCCTTGAACGCCTGCAGGGCCTGCGCGTACTCGTTCGAAAAGTACGCGAACGTTTCGCGGGACTCATCGGAACGCTGATCGTCGTCGCTCATCGACTATTGCCGGTGCGGATTTTAGGCCACGTGAGCGCGGCCTCATTCCAAGGGCGCGTACAATTCGATCGATCCATGCAAGGCCGCGGTTTCATGCTCCTGCTGTCGATTGCCTCTGCGCTTCCTGCACTCGCGCAGAGCCCGGCGATTCCTCATGCCGGCGAGTCGATCGAGGTGTCGATCGTCAACATCGACACGGTCGTCACCGACAAACATGGGAATCGCGTTCGCGGCCTCGGCAAGGACGATTTCGAGATCTACGAGAACGGCGTGCGGCAGCCGGTCACGAACTTCGCGGAGTACGGCACCGAAGCGAAAGCGTCATCCGTGGGAACCATGACTTCGCCGGCTGGCACAGCGCAAGGCGCTCCTCGCACTCCGCTGCTCCCGCCGCCGGCGCAGCCGCGAACGATCATCGTCTTTGTCGAGCGCTTCCAGCTTCCGTCCTTTCGCAGCGATCCGGTTTTTGCGGCGATGAAGAAGCTGCTTCACGAGACCGTCCGCAAAGGCGATCGCGTCATGGTCGTCACCTGGAATCGCGGCATTCTGGGGATGCGCCAGGAGTTCACCGACGATCTCGTCCGCATCGACAAGGCCATCGAGATGATCGCCGATCGCACGACGACGCTGAATCACGATCCGATCGCGGACCTGGAGCAGGAGGTCGATTCCATCCAGGCCTTCGAAGAGGAATCGGCGGTCGTGAACGGCGGCAGAATCAGTTCGTCCGACATCGCCAACGAATCGGGCCTCAGTTTTTTCGTCGAACAGATGGCGCGTTTCACGGCCAAGGATGCACTCCTCGACGAGAAGCGAAAAGTGGAGACGCTCAACGCGTTGATGCGCTCCGCTGGCGGCACGGAAGGAAAGAAAGTGTTGATCCTGGCCACGCACCGGCTGTCGATGTTTGCGGGCGCCGAGGCGTTGTTTGCGGCCGGAGCGACGGTGCTGCCGTCGGATTTCAAGAATCAATTCGATGGCAAGCAGCTAATCAAGTCGCTGATTGAGACCGCAAATCAGAACGGCTTCACGATCTACCCGATCTACGCCGAGGGTTTGGCCACGACGTCCGGCGCAACCTCGGAACTGCGAGCGCGGCAGAACAAGGTGATCGGATACGAATACCTCGTGCTCAACAACGAAACGCCGATGCTCGAGTACGTGGCCAAAGAAACTGGCGGCGCGGCGGCATGGGGCAGCAACGACGTCACGAAACTGATTCCGAGCGTCGGCGAGGATCTCGATTCGTATTACTCGCTCGCTTACCGCGCCACGTCCGGCAAGGCAGCCGCGCGCAAAATCGAAGTGAAAGTGAAGGATCCGAAGCTGGTCGTCCGCGCGCGAACGCAATACCTGCCGAAGTCGGACACGGCGCGGATGGACGAGCGCGTCATCGCCACGCTCTTCGGCAACCAGCCGCCCGCATCGTTCGAGGTGAAAGTCCGTCTGGCGCAGCCGAAGCTCGACGAGCAGAAGCACTACATCATCCCGGTCACGATCGAAGTACCAATCTCCGCGCTGACGACGCTGCCCGCCGCCGGCAACGTTCACAATGGCGCCTTCACCGTCTACATGGCCTGGGGCGCCGTCTTCGGCGGCCTGAGCGAACCGCACCGCGACACGAAGCAGTTCTCGATCGCCGATGCGGATCTGGCGAGAGCGAAAGGCAACTACTTCACGTACCAGGTCGGTGTCGCGTCAGCCACCCCGTATCTGCGAATCGCGCTCGGCGTCTACGACGAGGTGTCGAAGGATTACGCGCTGAACCTGATCGATTTGCCGCCGCCGGTGAAGAGGCAGTGATTTTCCGGGAGCGTGCCGGTAAAACCCCAGGCTGATCATCCCAAGAGCATTTGACACGAAATTTCCCCACCGCTAGACTGTTGATCTCACTTGCGACTGAGTCTCAGTTGCCAATCACGACAACATGCCTACCGTCGAACGCGAGATCGATCGTTTTCAAGACTTTCTGGCCCGGCAGGGACAGAAGCTGACGCAGGAGCGGACTGCGCTCGTCCGCGAGATCTTCGCGACGCACTATCACTTCGAGGCCGATGAGCTGCTCTTCAAGATGAAGCAGAAGAGCACCAAGATCTCGCGCGCCACCGTCTACCGCACGCTCGAGCTGCTGGTGAAGTCCGGGCTCGTCCGCCGCGTGCACCTCGGCGAAGACCACTACCACTACGAGCACGTCCGCGGCGATTCGCATCACGATCATCTCGTCTGCACCGCCTGCGGATCCGTCATCGAGTTCAACGATCCGGAGCTGGAAAAACGGCAGCTCGAGATCTGCGCGCGCAAGAAGTTCACTCCCACGTTTCACAATCTCCAGATCCTCGGCGTTTGCGATTCCTGCCGCCGGAAAGGGGAGCAGCCCGCCTCACCCGATCGCGTCACATCGATCGGCGAAGGGGCCATGCGGCTCCGAAAATAACGACCCCATGATCCCTGCCCTCATCATCGTTTTCCGCGAAGGCTTCGAAGCCTTTCTTTCCGTCGCCATCATCTTCGCCTTCCTCCGCAAGACCGGACGCGACTGGCTGCGGCCCGCTGTTTACGCCGGCATCCTCACTTCCATCGCAGCCAGCTTCGCGCTCGGCTACGCATTGATGCGAATCAGCGAGCATCAGTCGCTGATCGAAGGCATTCTCGGCGTCGTCGCGGCCGTGCTCGTGACTTCGTTCGTCGTACACGTCTGGCGCATCGCACCGCGCATGAAGGGCGACATGGAGCGCCGGCTCGACACCTACACGTCCGCGACCTCGCGCTTCCTCGCGATTGCCGGCGTTTTCTTTTTCACCGTGCTGATGGTGACGCGCGAAGGGATGGAAACCGCACTGATGCTGATCCAGGTCCGCAACAGCCGCTTCATCATCGGCTCACTCCTCGGCATCGCCGCCGCCGCCGCGATGTCGTGGGCCTGGGCTCACTACGGCCACCGCATCGACATCAAACGCTTCTTCCAGGTGACCGGCCTCTTCCTGCTGCTGTTCACGCTGCAGATCCTCTTCTACTCAATCCACGAATTCTCGGAAGCAGAAGTCCTCGGTCGATGGAGCGAAGCGATCCACAACGCCACCGAGCCCTTCTCGCCCGTCGGCATCTACGGGAAATGGATCTCGATCGCGATGGTCGGCCTATGCGCAGCGTGGCTCGTCGGGGCGTCGATGAAGGATCGGTTTGAACGGTCGAGAGCGTAGCAATATCACCGCATCGTGGTAACCTCGGGCAGTACGTCCTTCGGGCGATAAAAATGCCAGAGTTCTTGCTTGCACATCTCGGGATTCCATTCCTCGCAGGACCTTTTTATGACTTTTTTGGCGTCCTCGCGCTCACTGTAACTCTGATGGTCTTCTACGCTGGTTTCACAGGTTCGGCACAGAAGGTCTAAGGGAGGAAACATTGGACTTTCTAAAATTTGTGGCTACCGCAGTGCTCTCATCCGCGCTCGTCTCGGCTGTGCTATTCGCGATCATCTCGCTTCTCACACCGAGAAGTCGCCAAACGAACGCGATTCCTGAAGCCAAGCCGGCTAATGCACAGATGGAGTTACACGAGAGGCCTCGCATCGCCGTTTAGTTTCACTCAGTTTCAGGTTTCTGAAGGCTTCACGCCCGTTGAGAACGGTTAGACCAGCTCCGGCAGTCGCTCGATCAATCGTCTCAGTCTTCGCAGCGCGCGTTCCTTCCCCAGCACCACGGCCACATCGAAAATCGGGGGCGACGCGCCTTTGCCCGTGAGCGCTAGCCGCAGCGGATGGATGAGTTTCGCGGCGCTCACTCCCTGCGCTTCGGCGACTTTGCGCAGCACCGCCTCGGATGTCGCCACATCGAACGGATCAGTTGACGCAAGCGCATCGCGCAGCGTCGAAAGGCGCGCACCGAGGTTGTCGCCCTTGATGTGCTTTTTCACGACGTCGGCGTCGTACGCGATCGCATCGTCGTCGACGAAATAGATCGCCATCTGCTCGGCGATCTCGCGAAGAGTGCGAGCGCGCATCTTGTGGAGCTCGATGATCGTCCGCAGATCGTCGAGCGTCTTCGGTCCGTCGCCGAGAAACGGAAGAAGGTGCGGATAGATCTGATCGGCGGACATGC
>DATAMS010000160.1:0-7065 GCA_036260495.1 Thermoanaerobaculia bacterium | reverse complement strand
CGTTTTTTTTGCTCCGGCGCGTGAGTTACCCGCGTCGGTTCCAACTCCCACTCCCCACTCCCCACCCCCTTAGAATGCGCTCATGAAAATCGCATTCATCGGACTTGGCGCCATGGGATTCCCGATGGCGCGTCACCTTTCCAAACAACACGATCTTCTCGTCTGGAACCGCACGCGCGAAAAAGCGGAGCGGCATGCGCGCGAGCACGGCACGACCGTCGCTGAAGACCTGATCGATTGCTCCAGCGCGGACACGATCATCACGATGCTGCCGACGAGCGTGGAAGTCGATCAGATCATCGACAAGCTGCTGCCGTCGTTGCGTCCGGGAACGCTCTGGATCGATGCCACCAGCGGCGATCCGAATGCCAGCAAGCCTGCAGCGGCGCGGCTTGCCGAAAAAGGCGTTCAATTCGTCGACGCACCAGTCACCGGCGCGACCATCGGCGCCGAGAACGCCACGCTGACGATCATGATTGGCGGCGAAGCGGCGGACTTCGAGCGCGCGAAGGAAATCCTCCAGCTCTGCGGCAAAACCATCATTCACGCTGGTCCGGTAGGATCGGGTCACGCCATCAAAGTGCTCACGAACACGATCATGGGCGCGACCGTCTGGATTACTTCCGAGTGCCTGCTGCTGGCGAAGCAGTACGGAATCGACCTGAAGACCGCACTTGCCGTGACCAACGCCGGCAGCGGACGCTCGAACGCCTCGGAAAACCTGCTGCCGATGCGCCTTCTCGAGCACAAATGGCCGCTCGTCTTCAAGCTTGCGCATCACGACAAAGACATCCGCATCGCTGCGTCGATCGCCCATCAGCAACACGCGTCAACGCCGATGCTCGCGCTGACGCAACATCTCTTTTCCGCATCGCTCAACCAGCTCGGCGAAGGAGCGGACTACATCGAGGTGGCGAAGATCGTGGCGCAGATGAACGGCACGAAGTGGGATTGAGATCGCGGGTGTCGGGAATCGGGAGTCGGGGGTCGCAGACCGAACACGAAACCGGCGTGCTCCGACGACGACGGGCCTTTGGACGGATCGAAAAGCAATTTGACTGACGGTTTGTCTTCCACCCCCGACACCCGACGCCCACCCCCCACATCCAATCTCCAGCTAAACTCCGCTCATCGTGTCCCTTCGTCCCGGCACCCGGCTCGGTCCGTACGAGATCACTGCCCCCATCGGCTCGGGCGGCATGGGCGAGGTCTATCGCGCCAGCGACACGCGGCTTTTGCGCGATGTGGCGATCAAAGTGCTCCCCGCCGAGTTTGCGAAGGATGCGCAGCTTCGTGCGCGGTTCGAGCGGGAAGCGCGCGCCATCTCCAGCCTGAACCATCCCAATATCTGCATGCTCTTCGACGTCGGAAGCCAGCACGATGTCGACTACCTGGTCATGGAGTACCTCGACGGCGAGCCGCTGACGGAGCGGCTTGCACGCGGGCCGATGCCGCTGGCGGATGTGCTGCGATACGGAATCGAGATCGCCGATGCGCTCGACAAAGCGCATCGAACCGGCATCATTCATCGCGATCTCAAGCCTGGAAACGTCATCCTCACGCGCGCCGGCGCGAAGCTTCTCGATTTCGGTTTGGCCAAAGCGATCAACGCCGCGCTCGTCGCGTCGATCTCACCTTCCAGCTCGACGGCCGTTCACGTCGAAGACCAGATCACTGCCGAGGGGGTGCTGGTTGGGACGTTCTGCTACATGGCGCCGGAGCTGATCGAATACGGACAGGCCGACGCGCGCAGCGACATCTTCGCGTTCGGCTGCCTGCTGTACGAGATGCTCACCGGCAAGCGCGCGTTTTCCGCGGCCAGCCGCGCCGGCACGATCGCGCAGATCATCGCTGGCGATCCCACGCCGATCGCGACATTGCGTCCGATGATCCCGATGGCGCTCGACCGCGTCGTGCGCACGTGCCTGGCCAAGAATCCTGACGATCGATTCCAGACCGCGCACGATGTGATGCTCGCGCTTCATTGGGTTCGCGATGAGCAATCCAGTCCATCGGCGCCGATCCCGCTCGCACGTGCGCGCGGACGCATGTGGGGCGAGCGCATCGCCTGGGCGCTCGCGCTGCTCGTTGCGATCGGCGCCGCGGTCGGAATCGGAACGTGGGCGCGTCGCGAGATGACCACGCTTGACCGCCCGTTGACTGCTTCGATTGTTCCGCCGCGCGGGCTGCGCTTTGTCTTCACCGGCGATTACGCCGGTTCGCCGGTGCTTTCGCCCGACGGCCGCCGCGTCGCCTTCGTCGCGGTCTCCCCCGACGGGCAGCGAACGCTCTGGGTGCGCGCGCTCGACTCCGCCGATCCGCGCGTGATCGACAACAGCGATGACGCCATGTTTCCCTTCTGGTCGCCCGACAATCGCTTCCTCGGATTTTTCGCGCACGGCAAACTGAAGACTGTCGATGCCGGCGGCGGTGTGCCGACCGTCATCGCCGATGCACCCAACGCGCGCGGTGGCACATGGGGCGACGACAATGTCATCGTCTACACGCCGGAAACGCGCGCCGGTCTCTATCGCGTCGCCGCGAACGGCGGCACGCCCGTAGCGCTGACTACGCCGGCCGCAGGAATGACGACGCATCGCTGGCCGCTCTTTCTCCCCGGCGGCAAATCGTTTCTCTATCTCGCCGCGAATCACGACCTTATCGATTCACCCGCGACCGCGCTTCACGTTCGCACGCTCGACGGCAAGAGCGATCGCGTCGTCATCCACACCCTCGCGAACGTGGCGTACGTCGACGGCAAGCTGCTGATGTTGCGCGAGAGCACGCTCGTTGCGCAGCCGTTCGATGCCGATCGCGGCGTGCTGACCGGAGCGCCGTCGATCGTCGCGCAGAACGTCCATTTCGATAGCGCGACATGGCACGGGGTGTTCGATGCCGCCGGCCGCACGCTCATCTATCAGTCGGGCGGTTCCATCGCCGGCACGCATCTGATCTGGTTTGGCCACGACGGTACAAGCCTCGGCGTACTCGCCGACGTGGCCCGCTACTACGATCTGAAACTCTCGCCCGACGGCCACCGCCTCGTCACGAATGCCGGCGAGCCGACGCGCGCCGCGATCTGGATCGTCGACGTCGCTCGCAACGTCCGCACACGCCTGACCTTCGAAGGCTCGATGAACGAAGCTCCCGTCTGGAGCGCCGACGGCAGCGAGATCATCTACGCCGCGCGCGATACGCCCGCGGAGCGCGCCGCCATCTATCGCCGCCGCGCGGACGGCAACGGACCGCGTCAGCTCGTGGCGCGCCTCGACGGAGATGCCGATCCCGGCGCCGTCTCCGCTGATGGACGTTGGGTTTCGGCGACGCTTTGGAGCAGGCCCGGACCGCAGCTCTGGGCGGTGCCTCTCGTGCCGGGCGAAAAGGCGCATCCGCTTCTCGCCGGAGAGCTCGGAACGCGCGATCCGCGCATTTCGCCTGACGGCCGCTGGCTGGCCTATACCTCGAGCGAGAGTGGCCGCGACGAGATCTACGTCGTCCCCTTCCTCGGCGGCGGCGGAAAGTGGCAGGTCACGACCTCCGGCGGCCATTCCTCGCGCTGGTCTCCCGACGGCACGCACCTCGACTACCTCACCAGCGACAACATCCTCACTGAGGTCGAAGTGAAGAGCGGAGGAGGCTTCGAGATCGGCGCCGCGCGCGCTCTCTTCCGCCTCGACGTAAATCCCGTCTCCTCCTCCGACTACGACCTGACCGCGGATGGCCGCGTGATCGCCAACGGCGGCGAAGCAGATCCGACGCCGTTGACGCTGGTCGCGAACTGGCGGTGAGGACGCGCCTTCACGTCCTGCGACGTTGTTTCTTAGAGTCGTACTTCGGATCGAACTCGATCTTTCCGAAAAGGTCAATGATCTTCGCTTGATTGCGCCGTTGGATGTATTCGCGCAGCGCTTCCGCCACCGCCGCCTTCTTCGTGCGATGGCCGCCGAGCCTTTTTGCTTCTGACAGGAGCTGGCTGTCGATCGCGACGTTGGTCGTCATGTCCTGATTTTACAGGCTCACGCACAGCCTGAGCTTCCGTTTGTGCATAGAATCCCGCTCGCAAACTGAATTGGAGGCAACATTGATGCGCAAGTCCTTTCTCGCATTCCTCGTGCTGCTCCTCGCGCTTCCGCTGGTCGCGGACGAGGGGATGTGGCTTTTCAACCGGACGCCGAACGCGATCTTCAAGCAGCGTTACGGATTCACGCCAACGCAGGCGTGGCTCGATCATCTGCAGAAGTCGTCGATCCGATTCAACAGCGGCGGCTCCGGCTCGTTCGTTTCTGCTGACGGTCTGGCGCTGACGAATCACCACGTCGGCCTCGATTGTCTGGCCAAGATCTCGACCAAGAGCCACGACTACGTCACGACCGGCTACTACGCGAAGACGCAAGCCGATGAGGTGAAGTGCGTCGATCTCGAGCTGAACGTTCTTCAATCGATCGAAGACGTCACCGCCCGCGTCAACGCCTCGGTCACGCCCGGCATGACCACTGCGGCGGCGCAGGCGGCGCGCCGCGGCGTGATGAGCGCGATCGAGCAGGAGTCGGTGCAGAAGAGCGGACTTCGCAGCGACGTCGTCACGCTTTTCCAGGGCGGCGAGTACCACCTCTATCGCTACAAAAAGTACACGGACGTGCGGCTCGTCTTCGCGCCGGAAGTGGGCATCGCGTTTTTCGGCGGCGATCCTGACAACTTCGAGTATCCGCGCTACGACCTCGACGTCTGCTTCTTCCGCGCGTACGAAAACAACAAGCCGGTGCATCCGGCGGACTACCTGAAGTGGAGCGCGAGCGGCGCCAAGGACGGCGATCTCGTCTTCGTCTCCGGCCATCCCGGATCGACCAGCCGCCTGAACACGCTGACGCACTTGCAGTTTTATCGCGACGTCGCCTACCCGTTCACGCTGACGCTGCTCCGCCGGCGCGAAGTGCTGCTCACGAATTACGCGCAGCGCAGCATCGAGAACGACCGCCGCGCGCACGACGAGCTCTTCGGCGTCAAGAACTCGCGCAAGGCCTACATCGGACGCATCGCCGGCCTGCAGGATCCGGCGGTGGTGGAGATCAAAGCGGATTCCGAAGCTGCATTGCGGCAGAAAGTGACGGCCGATCCACAGCTCAGCGCCGCGTACGGCGACGCGTGGAAGAACGTCGACGCCGCCATTGCCGCGTATCGTCCGATCTACGTCGAATACCGATTCGTCGAAGGTGGCCTGGCATTCAACAGCGCGCTTTTCCAGACGGCAAGAACACTGCTGCGGCTTGCGGACGAATCGACGAAGCCAAACGGCGAGCGCCTTCGCGAGTATCGCGAATCAAACTTGCCGTCGCTCAAGCAGACTCTCTACTCCGAGGCGCCGATCTACGAGGATCTGGAGACGGTGACGCTGGCCGACTCGCTGTCGAACTGGCTCGAAGTGGCGCCGAACGATCCGCTCGTGCAGCAGGTGCTCGCCGGCAAGTCGCCGCAGGAGCGCGCCTCGGAACTGGTCCGCACCACAAAGCTTCGCGACGTCGCTGCACGAAAAGCGCTCGGCGAAGGCGGCAAGGCAGCAGTCGACGCATCAACTGATCCGATGATCCAGGTCGCACGAATGGTCGACGCGCGCGCCCGCGAGTTGCGCACGCAGTACGACAACAACATCGCCGAAGTGCTGCGCCAGTCGTACGCGAAAATCGCAAACGCGCAGTTCAAAACCAGCGGCGGCGACACGTATCCCGACGCCACCTTCACCCTTCGTCTCTCGTACGGCACCGTCAAGGGATATACCGAGAACGGCAAGACGATCCCGTCGTCGACGATGATCGGTGACACGTTCGAGCACGCCGCCGACCACGGAAACGAGGGCGAGTTCAAACTGCCGAAGTCGTGGATGGCCAAGAAAGAGCTGCTCGACAACGACAAGACGCCGTACAACTTCGTGATGACCGCGGACATCATCGGCGGCAACTCCGGAAGCCCGGTCGTCAACCGCGAGAACGAATTCGTTGGCATCATCTTCGACGGCAACATCCAGTCGTTGCCGTGGGATTACCAGTTCGACGATCGTCAGGGCCGCGCCGTGGCTGTGCATTCCGCCGGCATTCTCGACGCGCTGCGCAAAGTGTATGGAGTGCCGGGGCTGGTGAAGGAATTGACGGGGAAATGAAGCAAACGGTAGCACTCGTGCTGCTCTTCGTTGCGGCGGCCGCCTCGGCTGAGGCGCCGCCGCACACGATCACAGTCGGTGGAAGTGCTCGCATCATCGTGAAAGCCGATCGAGGCCAGTTCACAGTTGGTGTCTCGACGCGGGCAACGACTGTGACGAGCGCCTTGCACACCAACACCGACAAAATGCAGCGGATCATCGCCGCGTTGAAGACACACGGCGCAGCAGAGAATGAGATCAGCACGTCGAGCTTTTCGATCACGCAGCCGTTTGAAAATGGACGGCACGTCGTGGGCGAATATGAGGTTCAGAATTCCGTCACCGTGACGCGCAGCGCCGTCGCGAGCATCAGCGAACTGCTCCAGATTGCAATCGACGCCGGTGCAAACCAAGCCTGGAACGTGCGGTTCTTTGTGGCCGAACCGGGCGCTGTCCGTGATCGGGCGCTCGCCGCTGCCTATAACGATGCCCGAGTGCGCGCACAGAAACTTGCCGCCGCGGCAGCGAGATCGGTCGGTGACTTGCTGACAATCACCACGGAGCAGTCCCAACGGTTTCCGGCGGTGGGTGGTGCCGGATTGGAAGCGATGACCGTCCTGGGGCCGCCGCCTCCACTGCAAGCAGGCATGCAGTCGGTCGAGGCCAGCGTTATCGCGCAGTTCGAGCTGAAGTGAGATGAAGGCGCGCGCGGCCACGCCGTCCGACGCGCCAGCGATCGCGCGCATCTACAACGAAGGGATCGACGACCGCGTCGCGACGTTCGAGACGCGCCATCGCACCGCGGACGAAGTGGTGCAGTGGCTCGACGGACGCCACCCGGTCGTTGTTGTTGAAGATGATGACGGCGACGTGATCGCCTTCGCGGCGACATCGACCTACCGTCCGCGCGAGTGCTATGCCGGCATCGCCGAGTT
>DATAMS010000429.1:0-2803 GCA_036260495.1 Thermoanaerobaculia bacterium | reverse complement strand
ACGGCAAGCTCTAGCCGGCTGAGGCCATGCTCATGACTGGCTTCATCCGCGACGACGCCCTTGATTGCGGCGACGTGAAGGAACGAACCTTTCCGCACGAACACGCCATCCAGATCGAAACCGACGAGGACATCCGCATTGATTTTCTTGAGGCGGAAGCGTGCCCGAAGATTGAACGCGATTCTGGCAAGCACGCCGTGGTGCGTCGCGTTGAGGAGCGTGACTTCGTGCCCGAGCGCGAGGATGGCCTGGCGCAGAACGGAGATACCGACCCACGTTCCGCTTCCTTCTGATATCGAAGCTGGAGTGCCGGTCAGGAAGATGAGATGCGCCATGAATTCACCGGCCTCGGCTCGGACGGGCTGAACGTTGCATTGACTGAACCACGTGGCCGTCATCGAGCAGGTTCGCGCGTACTACAACGCCGTGCTCCCGTTCTACGACCTCGCATTGCAAGATCGCGGTGACCTCGCGTTCTGGAGCGCCATGGCGCGTCGTTGGAACTCGAAACGCATCCTGGAGTTCGGGTGTGGCACTGGCAGAGTCACGACGGTCCTGTCCGAACAGGCGCAGACGACCGCCGTCGATCTGATGCTGGAGATGCTCCAACGCGCCGCACGACGCGCGCCGCGTGCGCAGTTCGTCGCCGCCGATCTGCGTGAACTTCCGTTTGCGTCCACCTTTGATCTCGTGGTTCTGGCCGATGATCCGCTGGCGCATGTCACATCGTCCGAAGAGCGAGCGAAGGTCCTGGCGTGGATCGCGGATCACCTGGCGGCGGGAGGACGACTCGTTCTCGAAGGCCTGTATCGCGCGCCAGGAAGAACGGTGCTCGTTCCTCCTCGGGAAATCGTGAACGACGGTGAGCTCTTGTTCACCGTCGAAGAGTCGTGGGAGCCCGCGGGGGCAAACGCTCTCTGGAACGCGAGGTACCGGTTCACCACCGGATCCGTCACGACCGAGGTGGCAACGACACTTCGATCGTGGACATCCGAAGAGATCCGCCGTCTTCCCGAGTCCGGACTTCAGGTGGAGCAGCTCTGGGGAGATTTTGACGAACGCCCATTCACGGCCATGTCTCCAGGAGTCGTGATCGTGGCTAGCGGAAGGGGTCAGGTCGAAACCGAAACTGACGACACCTCGCTATGAAGATTTCGCTCGATACAAGCGTCGTCGGTTTCGGTTTCGACCTGACCCGCTGCCGGCGCTCCTCGAATGAAGAGCGCCGGCGGCTGAGAAGAATCACTGCGCGGGTACGTAGGTCGGGTCTTGCGTCTGCATGTCGATGACGGAACCGTAAGCGGCGATGCGGCCGTCGCCGTCGATGACGCGGATGGTGATGCGAGCGTTGTAGGCGGTACCGACGCCGAGTTGCTGGAGGACGCGGAACTGGCGGTATTCGTTGGCGGCCAGCGGGATCTGCAGCTTCGGCGCGACTTTGGCGTCGGGGAGAAGGACGGACACTTCGACGGTGGCCGGCTTGCCGCTGACTTCTGCGATGCCGAGGTTGGTGCGGTAGCGCGTGGAGTCTTCGACCTGCAGGACGTTCAGCGTGCGGCCGCCTTTGCCGACGGCATCGGCGGGCGTGACCGCGGCGATGAACTGACCGTACGTGCCGCCGCCATCGACCTGGTTGTAGGTGCGGCCGGTGACGACGAGGTTCGCGTCGGACAGTGTGTCGACATGCAGCGCGCCGCCGACGTTGGTCAGGCCGAAACGTGAAGCGAGCACGTTGTCGAGGATCGAGACTTCGCCGGGATTGATCGTCACTGAGCGTGCGATGGGATCGCTGCTGGCGCTGCCGGTCTGCGGATAGAGCGTCATGGTGACGTATTGCGGATCGGTGCCGGCGTTGAAGACGCGGAGGTCGGAGCGCCAGTTTGCGCCGCCGTTGCTGAGGTCCGCGACGCCGGGCAAGACGTAGCTTCGCGCGGGCGTTTGCGCGATCGGCGTGCCGGTGACGAGAAGCGGATCGGTGGTCTTGTTGTCGACAACCGAGGCATAGGCGATGACCTTTCCGTCGCCGCTGGTGACTTTGACCTCGATGCGGCCGTCGGTCAGCGTGATGCCCTTCGCGCCGAGGAAGGAGTTGAGCTGCTGCTGCTCGCCGGCCTTGAGATCGATGGGAAGATCGAGCAGATTCTTGCCCGCGGCATCGAAGACGCTGACGAGCACCGAGGTTGGTTTGCCCGCTGCTTCGACAATGCCGAGGTTCGTACGGTAGGCGGCGGACTGCGCGATCTGCTGCATGCTGAGGATGCCGGCGCGGGCGTCGCCGGAGATGACTTTGCCGACGAAGTTGGCGAACGGAATGGCCGGGATGTATTGGCCGAGGGTGCCGCCGGCGGATTGGTTGAACGTGCGGCTCGATGCGACGGTGACGAGCGAGACATTCACATCTTCGGCGTTCGGTGCGCCTTTGCCGCTGGTGTTCAGCGGACGGACTTCGAGGACGCCGTTTGCGGCATCGCCGAGCGCGCCGACGCCGTACCAGTTCTTGACGATGTCATCGAGCGCCATGGTGTCGTTGGCTGCGATCGAGATCTGCGTTTGCTTGATCGCCGAGGGATCGCCGCCCGCGGGCGTGAAGCGAAGCAAGTAGTTGATCTTCTGCTGCGCGGTGTTCGTGATGCGGACGTCGGAGCGCCACTGCGAGTTGATGCCGTCGAGATGGCCGACCGAGGGGATGATCAGCGAGTTCGCGGGCGGCGCCGACAGCGTGGCGGGCGAGACCGGCGTGACGACGCTGATGGAGACCGGCACCGAGACGGCCGGCTTCGTGTCGAGCGGGCTGGTTTTTGCG
>DATAMS010000074.1:0-10528 GCA_036260495.1 Thermoanaerobaculia bacterium | reverse complement strand
TGCCTGGTTGCCGAGTTGCCAGGTCGACTGTTTAGGAGTTGGCGGCTTCTTGATCGTCCCGATCGCTCAGTTGGCCGTCAGCCCTCGGCAACTCAGCAACCCGGCAACCGGGCAACCGGGCAACCGGGCAACCCGGCAACCGGCCAACCCGGCCACCAACTCCCCATCCACCAACTCCCCAGCCACCAACACCCAGCTATACTCAAACAAAACATGTCTTCCCTCCGGCGGCTCGCCGTTCTGCCGCTTCTTTTCTGCCTGGTCGCGACGATTCATTGCCGGCGCGCCGCGGGAGGCGATCGCGATCCTGTGGAGCACGAGGCGGAAGCGGCGCTCATTGGATACCTGCGCATCGACACGTCCAATCCCCCCGGCAATGAGACCGCGGGCGCCCGATTCCTCCAGCAGTTGTTGTTGAAGGAAGGGATCGACGCGAAGCTCATCGGCGCCGATCCAAACCGGCAATCGGTCTACGCGCGCCTCGCCTCCGGCACGAACGAGAAGGCGCTCGTCCTTCTGCATCACATTGATGTTGTTCCCGTCGTCGCCAGCCAATGGACCAAGCCGCCGTTCGCGGGGATTCGTTCGGACGGTTACCTCTGGGGACGTGGCGCGCTCGATGTGAAATCGCTCGGAATCGCGGAGCTGATGGCCTTCGTCGATCTGAAACGCCGCCATCTGCCGCTGCGCCGCGACGTGATTTTTCTCGCAGTCGCCGACGAAGAGATGGGTGGGCTGCACGGCTGCAAAGAGATTCTCGAACAGAACCCGCAGCTCTTCGCGAACACCGGTTTCGTCCTGAACGAAGGTGGCTACAACGAGACGATCGTCGATCACGTTTCCTTTTGGGGCATCGAGGTGCAGGCGAAAGTGCCGCTCTGGCTTCGCATCACGATGAAAGGAACGGCTGGACACTCAGCATCGCCGCCTGACGACGGCGGCGCGCTGGCGAAACTGGTCCGCGCGCTCGATGCCGTGCAACGGATCCCGACGCCGTATCGCCTCACGCCCGCGGTGATGCGGGCCTTTCATGCCGCCGGGAAAGCGCGGCAGGATGAGCGAGGCGAAGTGCTGCGCGGCATCGCCGAGCCGGTCGATCGCGCGCGTGTCGATCGCGTGCTCTCGCCCGGATATCGCTCGCTGCTGCGCGACACGATCGCCATCACGCGCGTGGCCGGCGGCAACGCCATCAACGCCCTTCCCGCGAGCGCCGTCGCGGACGTCGACATCCGACTTCTTCCCGATGAGACCACGGCGACGATGATCGAGAAGGTGAAGATGGCATTGAAGCCCGAAGGCGGCGCGCTGCAGATCCTGCTTGCCGCGGAGCCCGTTCCCGACAGTCCGAGTGATACGCCGTCCTTTCGCATGCTCGCGGCCACGATGGCCGATTCCGAGCCGGGCTCGATCGTTGGTCCGATCGTCACCGCGGGAACGACTGATAGCCGGTATTTTCGCGGCCGAGGAATCGTGGCGTATGGCATCGCGCCGTTCAAGGTGAACTACTACGACGCCGACACCGTTCATGGAAACGATGAGCGCATTCGTGCTCGCTTTTTCTCCGAGGGTGTACGGCTGATGCGGAGGATCGTCGACGGCTTCTGCGCGAAACCACAGCAGGAAAAACGGTAAGCGCGATGCAACGGCGTTGGGCATTTGCGATCATCGTGGTCCTTGCGCTGGTTGTCTTCGCGCCCGCGTTGATGCGCAACGAAGTCTTCTCGATCCGTGATCACGGCGATTACTTTCAGCCGCTTCGCTGGTTCACCGCGAACGAGTTGCGCCAGGGACGACTGCCGTTATGGAACGCGTACAGCGGTTCGGGTGAGCCGTGGCTCGCCAATCCGCAGACCGGTGTTTTTTATCCGCCTGCATGGATTTTCGTGATCCTTCCGTTCACGGCGGCGTACACGATCTATCTCCTCATTCACGTCGTGCTCCTCGGCTGCGGCGGGTACCTGCTGTTCGCACGATTAACGAGGCCCGGGGGAGCCGCGCTCGCCGCCGCGCTGACGTTGATGTTCTGCGGGCCGGTCATGTCGTTGCTCGACGTCTCGAACAATCTGACGACGTTCGCATGGCTTCCGCTGATTCTCTTTTGCGCGCTCGCCGGCGTGCCGGCACGCGTCAGCGCGGTGGCCATCGCCATGTCGTTTCTGGCAGGGGAGCCCTTCTTTGCCGCGGCCGGCGCGCTCATGTTTGCCGTTGTGCGGCGTCGCGGCATTCGCGATCTCATCGACGTCGCGCTGACGTCGTTCGCACTCTCATCGATTCAGCTCCTGCCGTTTCTGTCGATGGTTGCCGGCAGCGATCGCGCAAACGGCGGCGTACCGCGGGCGACGATGTTCAGCGATTCGATGCCGCTCGCCGGCTGGCTCCGCATCGTCATCCCCCCGAACCTCGGCGGCAACCCATTCGATCCGCGCCTCGGGCAGCACTTCATCCTCATTGTTTATCTTGGGATGCTGACGATTGCCTTCGCGCTGACCGGCATCATCGCCGGCCGCAAGCGCGCGATCGGCTGGAGCGCGCTCATCGTCATCTGCGTGTTGATCGGAATGGGCGATCGGTTTACGCCGGTCGCCGAGTTGCTGGCGCGTCTGCCTGTCACCTTGTTTCGCTATCCCGCGCGCGTCGTGCCGCTCGCGGTGCTCGCGATCTGCGCACTGGCCTCGATCGGATGCGATCGCGTGATCCCTCGACGCTGGCAGTTCGCGATCGCCGTCGTGATGTTTGCCGACGTCGTGCTGCAGATCCAGCCGCTGCTGGTCACGACGAAGTGGAATTCCCATCGCGTTCCGTACGCGGCGTCGATCGGCCGCGACGCCAAGATTCTGCGCATCGATCAACCCGCCGTCTTCGATCGCGACAGTTGGATCTCGGGCTATCTCAATCTCTACGATCGTCGATTCGACGTCTCGACGCCGGCGCCGCTCTTCTCGCAGCGTTACGCCGCCTACGTTCAGTCGATTCAATCGCATCACGACCGCGAGGCGATCGATGCGCTCCCGGCCGGATACATCCTGGCGCCGGGTGCTCTCGCCGGGCTTCAGCCGGTGGCGTCGCACGATGGGATCGTCGTCCACCGCAATCCGGCCGCTCTTCCGCTCGCATTTTTTCGCGACGACGCCACGCAACGCCTCGGCAACGTCAAGTCGCTCGCATTCACGACATCATCGGTCTTCATCGACGTCAATATGCCGGCGGACGGCGAGGTAATCCTCACGCAGCAAGCCGCGCCAGGATGGCACGTCACGGTCGACGGTGATGAGGCAACGCCACAGAAAATTTCACTTTTTCGCGGCGTTCATGTGGCACGTGGATCGCACGCGGTGAAGTGGAGCTATCGTCCGCTTCCGCTCGTCATCGGAGCGCTTCTTTCGCTCGCCGCGCTGATGCGCTTGTTCCTTTTGAACTGGTTTGTCAAGCGTCAAGGGCGCATAAATTTTCTTCGCGCATCGCGTAAAAATGCGTAGCAATTTTCTGGAAGTAGGGGTGTAGAATCGCCCCCTTCCAAACGACCGTCAGGGGCAAGATCAATGGTTAGTATCGATGATCGCTTGAATCAGATCATTCGCGAATTAATTGGCAGTGGAATCACTCTCGAACAGGCCGTGGAGGCTTTCGAGGGCAAATACATCGTGGCCGCGATGTCGGAAACGCGCGGGAATGTGACCGCCGCTTCGAAGGCTCTCGGCGTGCACCGCAACACGCTTCACAACAAGCTCCGCTCGCAGACGATGCTCAACGGATTTGCCGACGCCATCCGCCCCGTGCGGCGCCGCATCTCCGCGAACCGCGTCACCGCGCCGAAGTCTTCGAACGGCAAAACGACGCGCTCGCGTTGACGCGAGGAGCCTCTTGCCTCAGTCGCTTTCGCTCCCCGGATCTACCGGACTCAAACAATCGATCACCGATCTTCTTCGCCGGCGCGGCAGCCGTCTCCTTCCTGTCAAAGAGATTCACGAACGACTGGAAGGCGCCGAGGCCACGCGTGAAGAAGTCGCGCGCGCGGTCGAAGAGCTCGAACAGGACGGCATCATCGTCGCCGTCCGCGGCAAGCGTTACTCGTTGCTCGAGTTCACGCCCTACCACGCTGGCCGCATCCGCGTTCATCCGGACGGTTACGGCACCGTCTTCGGCGGCGGCGAAGAGCCGGACATTTTCATCGACCGCCGCTCGATGAAGGGCGCGATGAACGGCGATCTCGTCGTCGTCCGCGTCGACAAACACAGCCCGAAGTTCCACACCATCCGTCAGCGCAAACTGATCATCGGCGAAGTGACGACCGTGTTGCGCCGCGCCCATCGCACGGTCGTCGGCCGCTTTCACGACGATCCCGAACAGCCCTTCGTCACGCCGTTCGATTCGCGTCTCGATCACGACATCGTCATCGATGCCAACGGCACGATGGGCGCGCGCGACGAAGAGATGGTGAATGTCGAGATCGACCGCTATCCCGACCGCACCAGCCACATCGCCCGCGGCCGCGTCGTCGAAGTCCTCGGATTCATCGGCGAGCCCGGCGTCGACATCGAGCTGGTCATCCGCAAACTGCAGATCCCGCATCGTTTCCCACCCGAAGTGCTCGCGGCCGCTGATGCCATTCCGGACGAAGTGACGCCGGCGGAGATCGCGAAACGCGTCGATCTTCGCGAGCACAACATCGTCACGATCGACGGCGAGACCGCGAAGGATTTCGACGATGCCGTCGAAGTCCAGCAACTCGCCAACGGTAACTATCTCCTCGGCGTCCACATCGCCGACGTCTCGCATTACGTCACCGAGGGGAGCGCGCTGGATGAGGAAGCGTTCGAGCGCGGGACGTCGGTTTACTTTCCCGGCCGCGCCGTTCCGATGCTGCCGGAGCGTTTGTCGAACGGAATCTGCTCGCTCAATCCGCGCGTCGAGCGGCTCACGTTCTCCGTCGACATCGAGATCGACAAGAAGGGCCGCTTCGTCGATCGCAAGGTCTATCGCTCCGTCATCCGCACGAAAGAGCGCACCACCTACACGAACGTGAACGCGTTCCTCGTCAACGAAGGTGTGGCCCAGCCGAGCGGGTCGCCGCCGCACGGCGTCGTGGTTCCAACAGCCGAGGAGTTGCGCGCGCGCTACGGCTACCTGCTCGACGACTTCACGCGCATGCATGCGCTCTACGACATTCTTCGCAAGCGGCGCGAAGCGCGCGGCTCGATCGATTTCGATCTCCCCGAAGCCGAGGTCATTCTCGATTCCGAGGGCGTGATCGATGCCATCAAACCGACCGGACGCAACGTCGCCCATCGCATCATCGAAGAGTTCATGCTCGCCGCCAACGAAGTCGTCGCCTCCGAGCTCGTCTTCGCCAATCAACCCGGCATCTTCCGCGTTCACCAACAGCCCGACCCGCAGAAGCTCGAAGATCTGCGCGAGATTTTGAAGGAGTTCAAGCTCACGTTGCGCGGCGACCTCGAAGACATGCGGCCGGGCGAGCTGCAGCGCGTGATGAAGTCCGTCGAAGGCACGCCCGAAGAGCGGTTCCTCTCGAACATCGTTCTGCGCTCGATGAAGCGCGCCTACTACTCGGAAGAGAACGTTGGCCACTTCGCGCTGGCCATCGCCAACTACGCGCACTTCACGTCGCCGATCCGCCGCTATCCCGATCTCATCGTCCATCGCCGGCTCGGCGAGATGATTGATAAGGGCCCGCTTTACGGCGAGCGGCTGGCCGAGGTCGAGCGCGCCCATCCGCTGTACGCCGCGCAATCGAGCGACCGCGAGCGCCGCGCCGACGAAGCCTCGCGCGAAGTGCTGGAGTGGAAGAAAGTCATCTTCATGCGCGACAAGGTGGGCCTGAAATTCACCGGAATCGTCACCGGCGTGGCCGCCTTCGGCCTCTTCATCGAGCTCGATGAGATTTTCGTGCAGGGGATGGTGCCGGTGGCCACGATCGGCGGCGACTTCTGGGTCTTCCGCGAGCGGGAGCACCGTCTTCGCGGCGATTCCACCGGCCGCGAGATGCGCCTCGGCGACAAAGTGACCATCGAAGTGAAGTCGATCGACGAGGACCGGCACCAGCTCGAGTTCCGTCTCATCGAGATCGGTGGATCGCCTATTGCACTGCGAGAACGATAGTTACAGCCAATAATCCCAGCGGAAGGACCGCATACGAATGGCCGATCGAAACGACCTTGCCACGCAGATCAGGAACCTCGTCGATCAGCGTGTCGCCCTCGAAACGAAACTGCAGAACGAGCCGGGCGAGCTCTCCGAATCAAACGCGCAAAAGTACGACGGCGAATACAGTGCTCTGCAGCGCAAGCTCGCCGCAGTCTTCAAACAGACGAGCGAGGAGCAGCCGCGCATCACGCTCATGCTCGAGCTGATGCGCATCCTCGAAAACCGCCTCGTCTATCTCCACAACTTCATCGTCGACGCCACCTCGGACAACCGCATCTTCGCCCAGCTCGTCATGGAGTTCATTGCACAGTTGCTGTCGCAACGAAGCAACGTCCTGACGAACCTCGAAGCGACGTATTACAGCGCCGTGGCCACGCTCTATGCCGGTGACCTGGCCAGCGCGCGGAAGGGTTTCGCCGCGGCGTGCGCTTCGGAAGAGTCCGACGAAGCGAACGACATCAAATACAAGTCCTACGTCATTCTCGGCCATCTGTCGCACGAAGAGCGCGACTATGCCAAAGCCAAAGATTTGCACGACCAGTCGATGCGCTACTCGCAAAACAAGAACGTGACGGCGCAGGCCCTGGCGCTCAAAGCGCTGAATTCTTACGCCCTCGGCGACCGCACCGAAGCGCTGCATTCGTTTCAGGAATCGCTCGAGCTCTTCGACGCCAACAAGCCGTTCTTCAACTCCTATTTTTTCCGCAATGCGCTCTTATTCTGCGGCGGCATCCATTTCGACAATAAGGATTACGCGAGCGCCGAACCGTATTACCGCCGCGTGCTGGAAAACGCCGAACAAACCTCGTACGACTATTTCGACGCCCAAACCCACCTCGGCCGCATCGCCTACACACAACAAAATTACGACGACGCCGTTGCCGCATTCGAAAAAGCGATCCAGGTCCAAAAACTCAGCGAAAACGAATCAATCGTCGACACCTGGTTCTGGCTGGCCCGCACCCACCTGAAACGCAACGACCCCGCCGCCGCCCGCCCCTACCTCGAAAAAATCGCCGCCTCGGACGTGAAGTACGAAAAGAAAGCGCAAGCGGCGGAGCTGCTCCAAAAGATCGCGTAAGGACTGCCGTTCATGCGGTCCAGGAGCGGAACGAAGGGCGCTCTCCCTTCCGTTTTGCTACGATCCCGGTCCGGTTACGAAACCGAAAGGAGCTTTTCGATGCGCAAGTACTTTGCGATTTGTCTTTTTCTCATCTCCACGCTGCCGCTGGTGGCGCAGCAAGCGGCGCCTGCATTCAAGATTCCCCGAGTGTCGCAGCATCAGGCCATCACGCAGACAGTCGGGCTCACCGACATCACCATCGATTACAGCCGGCCCGTGGCGAAGGGCCGTACGATCTTCGGCGGGCTCGTTCCGTACGATAAGGTATGGAGAACGGGCGCGAACGAGGCGACGCAGATCACGTTCAGCGACGACGTGACGATCAACGGTCATCCGCTGCCGAAGGGCGCGTATTCGTTGCACACGATTCCGGGGAAAGACTCGTGGACCTTGATCTTCAACAAGACCGCGAAGCAGTGGGGCTCGTTTAATTACGATCAGGCGCAGGATGCATTGCGCGTCACCACGAAGCCGCAACAAGGACCGTTCGCGGAGCTCTTCACGATCACGTTTCCTGACGTGACGGCCGACGACGCCGTCGTGGCGATGCGTTGGGCCGACGTCATGGTGCTCTTCAAAGTCGGCACGAACACCACCGCAAACGTGATGGCCGCGGCGACTGCATCGGTCGCAGGCGCGGCACCCACAGATGCTGCCACGCCCGCTCGCGCAGCATCGTTCGCATTCGACTCAGGCAACAACGCGCTGGCGATGAAATGGATCGATCAGTCGTTGAAGATCAAGCCAACGATGGGCAATCTCTACCTCAAGTCGCGCATCCAGGCGAAGGGCGGCGATAAGGCGGGAGCGATCGCGACTGCCGAGAGCGCACTCAAAATGGCCACGCCGAAAGACGACGCGCTGGCCGAAGAGATCCGCGACTCGATCGCCGAGTGGAAGAAGTGAGTTTGCGGGAGTAGGTTTTCGGGGGTCGGGGGTCGGAGTAGTGGTTTACGTAGGTCGGACTCTCCAGTCCGACATCACGTGCTGCCCGAACATCATGAGCAGTCGGACTGGAGAGTCCGACCTACGTTTCTGCTTCTCCGACTCCCGACACCCGACTCCCGACACCCGGCAGAAACGTCTGAATCACCAGCGCCGCCAGCACGCCAACCACGCAGCCAACTGCGTTCCACCAGAGGTACGCGGTGTTCGTGAAGATGGCGCAGAGGGCGACGGCGATCTGGCCGACGACGGCGCCGGAGACGGCGGCAACGTCGCCCACCTTGCTGAAGAAAAACGCAAGCACGAAGACGCCGAGGATCGTGCCGTAGAAGAAGGACCCGAAGCGGTTCACGGCTTCGATCAGCGAGCCGACGTGCGACGCGAACTCGCCCACGCCGATCGAGACCAGGCCCCAGAAAACCGTGAGCATCTTCGACATGCGCACGCAATCACGGTCGTTGGCGTCGCATGAGATGAAGCGGCGGTAGACGTCGACGACGCTCGTCGAGCTGAGCGCGTTGAGCCCGGAGGCGGTGGCGGACATCGCCGCGCAGAAGATGGCCGCCAGCAAGAGGCCGACGACGCCGGCGGGAAAGAAGCCGATGACGAAGCTGAGAAAGACGTAGTTCGTATCGTTCGTGTCGGCGGCCGGATCGGCTTTGGCGATGAGGGCAGCCGCGGCTTTGTGCGTGTCGGCATCGATTGATTGCAACGCGCGGACGCGAAACGCAGCGGCAGCGGCGCGGACATTGTCGCCGCTGTGCATGGCGGCAAGCATTTCGCGCATGCCGTTGCGCTTCGACGCGAACGTGGCTGCGTGCGTTTGTTCCAGCGCGGCGTACTGGCTTGCGAATCGCGTCTTGACGACTTTGTTCTGCGCGGCACTATTGAAAAAGAGCGGCGGCGCGGTGAATTGGAAGAAGACAAAGACCATCGCTCCGACGAAGAGAATGAAGAACTGCATCGGCACTTTGATCATGCCGTTGATTAGTAGGCCGAGGCGGCTTTGCTGCACGGTTTCGCCAGTGAGGTAGCGTTGCACCTGCGACTGATCGCAGCCGAAGTACGACAGCATCAGCAGCGTTCCGCCGATGATTCCCGACCAGAAGTTGTACGGCGTCTTCAGATCGAACGAGAAATCGATCACGTTCAGCCGTCCCATTTTTCCGGCGACGTGGAGCGCGTCGAAGAGGCTGACGTCCGTTGGCAGCGAGCGAATGGCGATCGTCAGCGCGACCGCCATTCCGGCAAGCGCGATCAGGAGTTGGTGAACGTGCGTGCGGCTGACCGCCTTCGTTCCGCCGACCGTGATGGCGATGACGAGCAGGCCGATGCCGATGTTCGTGACGTGAATGTTCCAGCCGAGGAGGAGCGAAACGATGACGGCGGGCGCGTAGACCGTGAGGCCGGTGGACACGCCGCGTTGCGCCAGAAACAGCGACGCGGTGACCACGCGCGTCTTCGGGCCGAAGCGTGTCTCGAGATATTCGTACGCGGTGTAAACCTTGAGCCGGTGATAGATCGGAACGGCCACGATGGCCAGGAGAATCATCGCGATCGGGAGTCCGAGGTAGAACTGCACGAAGCGCATGCCATCGGCGTAGGCCTGGCCGGGCGTCGACAAAAATGTGATCGCGCTGGCCTGCGTGGCCATGATCGAAAGCGCGATCGTCGGCCACTGCAACTGGCGTCCGGCGAGCAGGTAGCCGTCAAGATTCTTGCGATGACGCCCTTTCCAGACGCCGTACGAAACGATCGTGACGAGCGTGCCAATGAGAACGATCCAGTCGACCGGCCTCATGCGAATGCTTTCGTGAATGCGTAGAACGCGACGATGAGGGTGACCAGTTCGGCGAGGACGACGGTGTAGAGCAACGGCCAGTTGGGCTCCGCGGGGGTCGCGTGTCGGGTGTCGGGAGTCGGAGCAGAACCCGCGAGGTTGTCGGTGGTTGCGAGCAAGTCAGCAGCATCCGGCCCGTTGCCCGTCTCCGACCCCCGACTCCCGGTCCCCGACTCCCGCGAAGACCCCCGACTCCCGACTCCCGACCCCCGCGTCCTCATTTCGCCGAGACGAGATTTGCGAACATCTTGTACGCGCCCGGCACGCCCGCCGGAAGCTGACGGAACCAGGCGTAGCTGGTGTAGATAAACGCGCCCTTGCCGTAGTGCGCGTAAAGCTCGCCGCCCTCTTTCTCCGGCTCGCCGGGATCGTTGCTCGACAGCACCGTTTGATATTGCGGATCCCAATCCTTGACGAAGTTGAGGCCGCGCTCCTGCACCCAGTTGTTGAAATCGGCC
>DATAMS010000419.1:0-13462 GCA_036260495.1 Thermoanaerobaculia bacterium | reverse complement strand
TTGACCGGGATCAGCACGCCGGCGATCAGGAGTCCCGAGGTGAACGCGAGGAAGTTGCGCTCGAGCGCGGAACGCTCCTCGATCACGTGCGACAAGATCAGGTTGATCGTCGAGAAGGCGATCATGCCGAAGATGAACGTCACCGAGTACGCCAGGATCTCCTTGATGACGACTTCGACGTCCCACAGTTTGTATTTGAGGATCGAGACTGCGAACGCGAGCGGAATCAGCGCCAGCGGCAGAATCGAGATCGTCGAGTAGATCGGTTTGACCGAACCGATCACGAGGTATGGCACGAGGTAGACGAGCAGGAAGGGCACGAAGCCGAGCGACATGCCGAGGTAGATCCACTTGATCTGTTTCCTGCCGACCGCGGCGGCAGTGCGATACGTGTACGCCAGCGCCACCACCGCCAGCGTGAAGTAGATGGCGAAGTGGATGAGCTCCCAGCGCTGAATCATGAGAAGCGAGCGGTAGGGCGCGGCGATGGAGAGGCGATTGCCGAGGACGAGCAGGTCGAAGTCCCAGGCCGCGAGCAGCGCGGGCGGCACGTACATCGCCGCGATCAGCCGCCGGTAGCGAACGATCGGACGCGGGAAGACGAGAAAGAAGTTCAGCGTCAGCGGCGGGAGAAGGATCGTAGCCAGCTCTTCGACGAGCTGCAGAACTTTGTAGCTGAAGTCGATGTCGCCCGCCGGCGTGTAGACATAAACGATGAACGACAGCAGCGTGACGAAGAAGAAGAGCGTCGATTCAGTCCGGCCGCCGCGGAAGAGCGTGAAGAGTCCGATGGCGAGATAGAGGAAGCCGATGAAGCTGAGGATCAGGTAGGCGTAATCGATCTTCAGCTCGGGAACGAGGTACGTCAACCGGAATGTCTGCCCGCCGCGGGCGACAACCATCGGCACTTTCTGGCCGATCCGCCGAAGCGTTTTCTGCAAGCCTTCGATCTCGTTGGAGGGCGTGTCGCCGATGAGCCAGATCTGATCGCCGGCGCGCAGTCCGCTCGTTTCCGCCCCGCTGCCGGGGTCGACGCCTTTGACGACAACGACGCCCTTGTCGCGGGTGAAGGTGAAGTCGATCCGCTCAAACGAGGAGCGTTTGCGCTGGAATGATGCAAACGCACCGGCAACGATCGCCACCGTCACGGCGAGGATCACCAGGTTCGTGAAGAAAGAGCGGCGCATGGGAGTCTGGACTGACGCGGAGCAAGTGCATTCAACGTGAGTGCCGCCGCGGAATTCAATCTAAACCATTGAACACAAACGTCCGGTGCGTTGAATCGCTGCTGGCATCATGCCCTGATTCTCCAACGGAGCGAATTTGGAGCGCGGATATTTGGAGGATGTGCGACTTCGGGCCGTGAAACCGTTTGCGTAATTCGGAGTTAAGGTTGTGCCCGGCGTCAGGCTGCCGCTTCCGCGCTAGACTCACCCGCCCCATGTGCGGACTCACTGGATTCGTAGCGGCGTCGCCGAGGACATCGGATGAGTTGACCGGCGTCCTGCGGCCGATGTGCGAGGCGATTGCGCATCGGGGGCCGGATGATTCGGGCGAATGGGTTGATGCCGAGACCGGCCTCGCTCTGGGATTCCGGCGGCTGGCGATCATTGATGTTTCGCCGGCGGGGCATCAGCCGATGGTGTCGGCGTCGGGACGGTTTGTCGTCACGTTCAATGGCGAGATCTACAACTTCGAGGCACTGCGGAAGGAGTTGCGCGAGGCTGGTTTGGCGCCGGCGTTTCGCGGGCATTCGGATACCGAGGTGATGCTGGCGGCGTTTGAGGCTTGGGGTGTGGAGGCGTCCGTCCGGCGCTTCAATGGCATGTTCGCGATCGCGTTGTGGGATCGCAAGCTGCGGCGGCTTTTTCTGATCCGCGATCGCATGGGCGTGAAGCCGCTTTATTACGGTTTTGCGGGGCGGACGTTTCTTTACGGATCAGAGCTGAAGGCGTTGCGGCGGCATCCGGATTTCGACGCCACAATCGATCGCGGCGCGCTCGGCCTCTATTTTCGTTTTCTCTACGTGCCGGCGCCGTACAGCATTTACGAGGGCATTCGAAAGCTGATGCCGGGGACGATTCTCACGTTTGATCCGGCGACGAGGAACGTCGAGACGACGACGTACTGGTCGGCGGCAGACGCAGCGGTGCGCGGGATGGAGCATCGTTTTCAGGGCTCGGAAGAAGAAGCATCACGCGAAGTTGAGGAGCTGATTCGCGACGCGGTGCGCATCCGGATGATTGCCGACGTTCCATTGGGTGCGTTTTTGTCCGGCGGCATCGATTCGTCACTCATTACGGCGCTGATGCAGACGGAGAGCTCAACGCCAGTACGCACATTTACGATTGGCTTCACTGAGGCCGATTACAACGAAGCCCCGTTCGCCTCAGCCATTGCACGTCACCTCGGCACCGACCACACCGAGCTTTACATGACGCCGGACGATGTTGTGAACGTCATCCCGAAATTGCCGGCGATGTACGACGAGCCGTTTGCGGATTCGTCGCAGATTCCGACGCATCTGGTGGCGATGCTGGCGCGACGGCACGTTACGGTCAGTCTTTCCGGCGATGGTGGCGACGAATTGTTTGGCGGCTATACGCGCTATTTCATTGGGCAGAAGCTATTTCGCCGCCTGGCGGCGTTGCCGGTGTGGATGCGTCCGGCGATCGGGCGCGCACTTGCTTCGCTATCTCCGCACGCGTGGGATCGGCTTCTTGGACTTGGGCGCCCACTGTTGCCGTCGTCCCTTCGCCAGGCCAATCCTGGGTCACGCATTCACAAAGTGGCGCGCGTCATTGCAGCGAACGATCTCGATGCGATGTATTTCGAATTGGTTTCGCACTGGTCGAATCTCGTTCTACAGCAAAGCAATGCCGAGGCGCCTGTGACTTCGGCGCGTCCACAAATCACCGACCCTGTGGAGCGCATGATGTATTTCGATCAGATCTCCTATCTGCCGGACGACATCCTGACGAAGGTGGATCGCGCCAGCATGGCTGTTTCGCTGGAGTCGCGCGAACCGCTACTCGATTACCGGCTCGTCGAGTTTGCCTGGACGCTTCCGATATCAATGAAGGTGCAAAACGGAGTGGGGAAGCGCGTGCTGCGCCGTGTTCTCGATCGTTACGTTCCGAACAACCTGATCGAGCGGCCCAAGATGGGATTCGGCATTCCCCTCGAATCGCTGCTTCGAGGTCATCTGCGCGATTGGGCAGAATCGCTGCTCGATCCAGCGACGATGCGCGCCCAAGGGTTTCTCGACACGGCGATGGTTCAGGCGCGCTGGAAAGATCATCTCGACGGAAAGGATCAGTGGAAGTTTTATTTGTGGGGTGTGCTGATGTTTCAGGCGTGGATGCAAAACGAAATTGACAATTGATAATGGACAATGGACAACGGCCCCAGCAAGCGCGCCGGTGTTCGTTGTCAATTGTCCACTATCGATTGTCAATTGGCTGGTCACCGCGCAAACGCACGTGACAGGATTCGAATCGGATACGCAGCGAAATAGCCGAAGTTGCTTAGGTCGTAGCGAAGGCTTCTGATCATGTGCTTGAAAAATTGCCGCGGTTGGTGCGATTGAAAATAGCATCCAGCGAGAATGCGGTGGATGCGACCATATGTGTGTTTGCGCAACGCTTGGACGGCTGGATCGGGCGACAGGAAGGCCTTTTCCAGTGCCTGGAGCATGGCGTTCTCCATTTTCGGAATATTGAGATGAATCCCTGAGCCGTGCATCCGGTACCTCACAAGAACCTCGGGGACGAAACCGATCCGGTAGCGGACCGCAACGCGATAGCAGAAATCCCAATCTTCTGACGGCTGCAACCGGGGATCGAAACCGCCAATCTCCTCTGCAACCCGTTTGGGAACGGCGATTCCACTGCCTTGGGCGGCGATCACTTCCTGGTCGAGTCCGAGCAGAGCGGGAGCGACCCAGCCCTCAAGTCCGGTCAGGCGGACGGAAAGAGTCCTTCCCGCGTTGTCGAACGTTTCGATCCCGCAATGGACCAGCCCAAGCTCAGGATCGCTTGCGAAGCGCGCAATGTCGCACTCGAGCTTCCGCGGTTTCATGATGTCGTCCGAGTCGAGGAACGCGATGTAGTCGCCGCGCGAGGCGGCGATTCCGGCATTCCTGGCGGCGCCAACGCCTTGGTTTTGCTGACTGATGACACGAACTCGATCACCATATCCGGCCAGGATCTCGCGCGTGTTGTCGGTAGAGCCGTCGTCGACGACGATGATCTCGAGAGCCGGATGTGTCTGTGCCAGCACACTATCGACCGCATCGCGCAGAAAGCGGCCGTAGTTGTAGGTCGGGATCACGACAGAGATTGTTTTCACTGTTTCGTCCTCTGTGAATGAAGGCAGATGTTCGTCAAGCGCGTGCGAAACGCGACTTGATTTGCCTCCAGGTCACGCCTCATGGAGTGGCACGAGCAGATCTCGGTGCCGCAATGACTGGCGAGACCGGCCTCGAAGCATGCGATCGCCAAGTCGAGTTTCCATGGCCCCCATATGTCCTCCGAATCGAAAAACGCAAGATATTCGCCACGAACGGCGGCAATTCCGGTCTGTTGTTCTGTCAGATCGATACCGGACTCCTCGCTCAAAGCGATCTCCGGGCTCTGCCAGGAAGCGGCAACAACCGCAGCAGGGCGGTCCGTTCATCGCGGGCGAGCACGCGCAGCAGAATCAATGCTCCGTAGGTCACTACTGCTGCTACGGCTACTCCAACGTGCAGAGGCGCCGATGTTGTCAGGTTTCCGACGAGAATGGGCGGCAGGATAAGGATGAGGACCGCTACGAAATAATCAGGTTTGTTGTCCGGCCAGGGAGAATACGCGAAACCGATTGTGCGCCGGGCAAAGTATGCAAGCGCGACCGCGCCGGTCAGCGTACGCAGACTCCACGCGATCGCTGCTCCCACCGCGCCGAACTGATGGATTAGTACGGCGGAAAGGATTACATAGGGGATCACGAGCGACAAATTGAGGCGAGCGATGAAGTCGGTGCGTCCAAGCGCGACCAGCAGCGCGTAGGGAACGTACGTCATGATCTCGGCGACGACGCCGCCCATGAGCAGGTACAGCGGCAACGTGCTCTCGCGCCCGAACTCGGCGCCGGCCCAGACGGTAAAGAACGGCCTTGCTACCGCGCAGGTGAACATTGCCGCCGGCACGGCCCAGAACAGCATGCCGTGGAGCGCGCGGCGATAGAGCAACTGCATCGCGTCGCGGTCGGTCGGGGCGTTGAGCTGCGAGAAGGCTGGCACAAGCGATTGAACGATGCCCGACGGCAACCCCGTGGCCAAGTAGGCCAGCGTGAATGCGATCGAGTAGAACGCCAGCGCCTGCACCGACGCGAATCGTGGGAGGAGGACTTTTTCGGAGTTCGCCAGCAGCGTCGCGGTCATCGACGAAACCACCAACGCGCCGCCGAATCGCGCCAGAGGCTTCAGAAGAGCCCGGTCGATGTGAGGATGCCGCAGGCTGGGCAACAGTTTCACGCCGGTGATCGCATACAGAACCGCGGTTGCGACCGCGGCGCCTGCGACGATCATCACGGCAGAGGTCAGGCCGCCGCCCAACGCAAGGACGACCGGAATGAGAAGGATCTGGCCGGCCGCGGTCCCGGCGGTGATGAACGCCACGAGATCCATTCGCAAGCGTACGAAGGCCGGTGTGTTGAAGACGCCGGCCACAGCGCGCGCCAGAAATCCGACGGCGGCCAGACGCATGGCAACGATCGCCACGCCGCGAATCGACGCCGGAAGATGCAGGCCATGATCGACGAGCAACGGCGCGCCAAACATCAGCAGGATTGCCAGCGTCGTCGCCGGAATCGCGGCGAGTGCGAGCGCTGACCAGATTGCGGCTGCTTCGCCGCGAGCATCGCCGGCGGCGTAGGCGTGCGAACCGAATCGCGTCGATGCCGTTCCCATCCCGAGGTCGCCAAAGGAGAGATAACCGATCAGGACATGAACGAGCGCGAGAACCCCGTAGCTTTGCGGGCCGAGGAGCCGGATCGTGAATGGCGTGGCCACGAGCGTCGCCAGCATCGTCACGCCCTGGCCGCCGAGGTTCCAGAAGCTGCCTTGCACGACGCGTGAGGTCAGGCCTGGACCATCGCGTGGCGTTGGATACGGAGCGCCGTCCGGAAGAGCCTCGGCGAGCAGTTCGCCGTCGCCGAACGCGAGCGGCTTCAACGGTTGAGGATCACTCATTGGAAGCGAGCTCGGGACATCGAGCATGTTCGTTGCGCGGCACTGCCAGCACGTTCTGGTTTTGTTTTTTCAGCTCGGCGGAACTGACTTGCCGCAGCGTACCACCCGCTTGCACTTCGAAGAGCTGATAGCCGGGCCGCTGCAAACCGACGAGGAAGTCAGCCGCATCGGTCATCCCAAAACCGAAACCATGCGCGCTCTCCGGCCCCGCTTCGAAGAGAACGACCGGCGCCTCGACGCGATCCAGAGTCTCCTTCCCGCCGCGAAAGACCTTCAACTCCGCCCCTTCCACATCGCACTTGATGAAGTCCGGCACGGGGAGATCGCCCTTGCGCACGAGGTCGTCGATGCGCTGTTGCTGCACGGTGATCGTACTGGTCTTGCCAACGGCCGCCTGCTGACGCTGCGCGGGCATCCTCTCCAGGCTCGTCCAATCCGCAAGGCTGCTCATCGTGCGGTCCGGCGGAATGAAGAAGACCGCCTTCGTATCTTCGTCCGACAACGCGTAACGGCTGAGTGTGGCGTTCCCCAACCTCTCAACGATGAGAGCCAGACCCGGGAGCAGTTCCGTGTTCGGCTCGAAGGCAAAAACATGACCGCGGAAACCTGCCAGTTCTGCGAGGAGCGCGGTGTGCACTCCGTAGTTTGCGCCGACGTCGAAGACGATATCGCCTGGACGCACGAACCGGCGCATGACCGCCTGCTCGTCCAGCTCGATCGGAGAATGGTCGAAGGGCGTTCCGATGAGCCAGAAGTGCGAGCTCAACATCCGAAGGTCGACGTAGATCGCCGGCCCATCGGCGATCTGTATCGGCACGGTTTGCAGCGATTTCGCATACTGCGCGAGCAGCAGTGTGGCCCGCGTGGCGCCTCGGAGGTTTGTGCGATAGTAGCTTCTCAGTATTCTGGCGAGCAGGGGCAGTTGTTCCTTGGAATCGATCATGGCCGCCTGAATTCTGAGATTAGAGTTCGCCACAGTGCGCAGACCGGCAGCTCATTCTGTTCCCGGCGACCGCGGCATTCTACTCTTCGAGTGAACGATGATGACCGGCCCTCGCGCTCTCTACCTCTGCTACTTCGGTCTGCGCGAACCGCTGGTCCAGACGCAGGTTCTCCCTTATCTGCGCGAGCTGGTTGCCGGAGGCGTGAGCATGTCTCTGCTCACGTTTGAGCCCGAACCGAAGAAGCGCTGGACGAAAGAGGCGATCGAGGATTGGCGGGAGCGTCTGCGGCGTGACGGGATCGAATGGTACATGTTGAAGTACCACAAGCGCCCGTCGTTGCTGGCAACGCTCTTCGATGTGATCCGAGGCGTGTTCCTGGCCGTTTCCATTTCGCGCAGAGAGCGCATCGAACTGTTCCATGGCCGTAGTCATGTCGGTGCGGCGATTGGAGCGCTGGCCAAGTGGATAACCGGCGCGCGCCTTCTGTTCGACATCCGCGGCTTTCTCGCCGATGAGTATGTCGATTCAGGTAACTGGCGTGCGGGCGGGTTTCTCTTCACGCTGACGAAGAAAGCCGAGCGATGGCTTTACCGGGCCAGCGATGGTTTCGTTGTCCTCACTGAAAGCGCGAGGGAAGCGCTGTTTCCGAATGGCACCGGCGCGAAGCCTGTGGAGATCATCCCGTGCTGCGCCGGCGCGGAACGGTTCGCAAGCGCGCTTCGCATCGATCGTGAAACGGCACGCGCGGAGCTTGGTCTTGCCGGCCGGACCGTGTTCGTTTATATCGGCGCACTGGGCGGCTATTACCTGACGCGCGAGACCGCTGACTTGCTCGCCACCGCGCGGCGGAGGGATCCGAGCACGTATGCGCTCGTGCTGACGGCGACGGCAAACGCGATGGCCAAAGAGCTCGAGCAGCGCGGCTTCACGAAAGATGACTTTCGCGTAACACAGATCGATCCGGGAGAGATCCCGAGGTATCTGCGGGCAGCCGATGTGGCGTTGTCGCTCATACGCACCTCGTTTGCGCGGAGATCAGCGTCGCCGACGAAACTGGCGGAGTATTTTGCCGCGGGCTTGCCGGTCATCGTCACCGCGGGAATCGGCGACGTCGACGCGCACGTCGCCGAGTGCCGGGGAGGTGTTCTGCTCCGCAGCTTTGATGATGCCGCGTACAACGAAGCGCTCGACGCGATCGAAGAGCTGCGCCATGATCCGGGCCTTGCGGTGCGCTGCCAGACGGAAGCGCGCCTTCGCTACGACCTCAGCGATGTCGGCGGCAAACGGTACCGGCGGCTCTACGAGGCAATTCTCCGTTCATGACTGACGCGACTCCGGAACGACGCCTCCGTGTTCTTGCTCTGGCTTCGTATCCCGAGGAGGCGGCGTCGTCGCGATACCGCATCGTGCAATACATCGGGCCGCTTGCCGCGCGCGGCATCGACGTCACGTTCTCGCCGTTTCTCGATGCGCGCCTTTTCGCGGTGCTGTACAAGCCGGGCAAGCTCATCGGCCGGTTGCCTTCTCTGGGGTTGCGGACGCTCGCGCGAATCGGCGCGTTGATTCTCGCCCGGCGCGCCGGCGTCGTCTTCGTGCAACGCGAGGCGATGTTGTTCGGTCCGCCGCTGATCGAGTGGATCGCCGTGCGCGTCTTCCGGCGTCCGCTCATTCTCGACCTCGATGACGCGACGTGGGTTCGATATGAGAGTCCGGTCTACGGCCGCGCGGCCACGTTTCTGAAGTGGCCTTCGAAGACGGACCGGCTCATTCGATGGGCGAGCGCCGTCGCCTGCGGCAGTCCGAATGTCGCCAGCTACGCACGCTCCCTCGGTGCCTCGGCCACACTCGTCCCGGCGACTGTCGATACGCGCGTTTTCAAGCCCATTCGCCGCTCCGGCAGGCGCGCACCGGTTGTTGGTTGGATCGGATCGCATGGCACGTACGCGTATCTGGAGCGGCTCTTTCCCGTGCTCGCGCGGCTGCGGCGCGAGATTGAATTCACGTTGCTGATCGCCGGCGCCGGGCGTGATGACATCATCGTTCCGGGAGTGGAGACGGTCACGCGATCGTGGAGTCTGGAGACCGAGGTTGCCGATTTTCAGTCGCTCGACATCGGGCTCTATCCGATTGCCGAAGACGAATGGAGCGCCGGAAAATCGGGACTCAAAGCCGTGCAGTACATGGCGTGCGGCGTACCATTCGTCATGAGCCCGGCGGGCGTCTGCGCGACGATGGGCATCGCTGGCGAGACGCACTTCGCGGCTGTCTCTGATGATGACTGGTTCGACCATCTGCGGACGCTGTTGACGAACGAGAACCTTCGCCAACGGATGGGCGCGAGCGGACGCGCATTCGCGGAGGCGCACTACGGCCTCGAAGCGAATGCCGATCTGCTGGCTCACATGATTCGCACCGTCGCGAGAACGTGAGACACTGCGCCGCCTTTCATGATTCTCGACCTGCTGCATATCCCTCTCGCTGCCGCCGCCTGCTTTGCCCTGTGGAAACTCTGGACTTCGCTCGCAGGGCGGGGACGTGCATCGCTCATCATCGCCTTCGGCTTTCTGATTCGCGCGTTCGGCGGCGAGGTCCTCTTCTGGATCTCGTATCTGAATTTGCCGGTCGCGAGGTCGTTGCAGCTCGGCGACGGCTTCTGGTTTTTCGCGGTCGACGGACCGGGGATGCTTGCCTATACGGGTGAATTGATCCGCGGTGGCCCGACGGCTCTCCTGTTGATCGGTAGAGAGCTTCCGTCGCATGCATTCATTCAGGTGTTCACCGCATTTGCGTGGATGTTGGGGACGTTTGCCTCCGTGGCCATCCTGCTGAACTGTGCCGCCTTTCTCGCCACGTGCGCGGTCATCCTGCGGCTCGGTGAGACTGATGTCATCGGTGAGCGGACGCGTCTCGTTGCGCTGGCTGCGATGGCCTTCGGTCCCGGGACCATTCTCTGGTCGTTGCAACTTCTCAAAGACACGTTTTTCATTTTCCTGATCGCGGCGATGATCGCCTGCTGCTTCTCCTGGCAGGAGCTGTGGCGCGGCGAGCTCACGAACTGGAAAAGGAAAGCCGTCACCGCAGGCGCGATGGTGGCCATTTTGTACGCGATGGCCGGCATTCGCTGGTACTTCGCTCTCTTCGTTTGGGGCGCGTGGAGCGTGTTTGGATTGCTGACAACTCTTGCGGCGCGAAGGAAGCTCGCCGCAATCGTCGCCAACGTGATCCTCTTCGTTTTGCTCGCACAAGTCGTCCGCCTCGGCGGCGCTTCGGACGTGCCGCAATCGATCCGCCGCGTCCTCGATCCACGCCCTTCGGTTGCAGCAACCTTTCGTCCAACGTTCCTGACGAAAGACATTGCAGGCCGGCGTTACGGTTTCGAACAGACGCCGGGAGCGACGACGATCATTGCCGGTCGCGCGCTCGAGACAGATAAACGCCGCAGCGACGAGACTACGAAACAGAAGCCCGCGAAGATCGCCTTGCCGGTGCCGCCGTCCGCGAAGCCCGTGCCGTCTGCGCAGCGCTTGCCGTCCACGCACGCCACGCCGTCCGGGCAGCTCGTGCCGTCCGCGCAGCCGGTGCCGTCCGCGCAACTCTTGCCGCGCGTGCAGGTTGCGCCTCGCGTGCAGGTTGCGCGGCGCGAAGACAAGACGCTGGAACAGCATCCCGTTGCGAAGACGGTGGCTGGACTGACGGCCGAGTTTCTTCCCCGCAGCATCGCTCAGGCCCTCGGTCTGGTCCGCATCGGCGGCGGACGAGGCTTCTGGCTTTTCGCGGAGCTCGATACGCTCGTTCTCGATGCGTTGTTGATCTTCGCGATCATCGTCTGCGCGCGCGGCATTCGCACGCACAGGCGCGTAACGCCGCTCTTCCTGTTGCTGTTGATCGTCTTCCTGGCGACAGCCGGACCGCTCGCCTACACGGTCAACAATTTCGGCACGCTCTTTCGCCTGCGCGAGATGCTCTACGCGATCCTCGTGTTTCTGCCGCTGACGTTGGGAGCGCGCCCGGACGCGACTTCCGCGTAACGCCTATTCGACATCGCCTGCAGCCAACTCGCGGATGTCGATGTTCATGCGGCCGACCACGATGCCGGCGCGCGAACATGCCTCGATGATCTCCTGCAGCGTTGCGGCAGTCATCCCCGGCGTCGCGATCAGAAGCTCTGCGGCATCGTGCTCGCGGCAGAACGCCGCGATCGATTCCGCGTCCGTTGCGTTGCCGATGGGTAAGCCGTGTACGAAGCGTCCCGCTTTGCGTGGACTGGCGTCGAGAAACGCGACAGGAATTCGCTGCAATGCGGTGTTGAGATGCAACTGGCGCAGCAGCAGTTCCCCGGCATCCGTCGCGCCGTAGATCACGACACGGCGTGCGGTTGGGTTACGCGTCGCGGGAAACAAACGGCGCAACGCGCGAAACGCGAGCCGGCTCGAGGTCACCGCGAGAAGCAGCAGCATGGCGTCGATGATGAAGACCGACAACGTCACGCCGCCGTCGTGCCGCACGATCAGCGCAACGTAAACGATCGTCGCCGCCGATCCGAGGGCGACGCCACGCGCGTAGGTGAATACATCGGCCAGGCCGGCATAGCGCCACAATCCGCGGTAGATGCCGCTGACCAACAGCGCGGCCAGCTTCAGCGCGATCGCGATCGGCAGCGTGGCCAGGAAGATGTGCCATCCCGCGGAATTCGACGCTGGTCCGAACACGAGGACGTGCGCGAAGTAGTACGACAGCACGATCAGCAGCACGTCGAGAGCGACTTCGAAAATACGGCGCTTGTAGGTGAAGTCGATCAGGAACGCGAAGAGCGCTCGTGGCCGCGGCGCGCTCGCGTCTTCTTCGTCGTACACGCGAACGTGCGCGAGCGAGACGCCGAGAAAGGTGAGGATCAGCGTGAACGCTGCGATCGCACTGACGCTGACGTCGAGCGCCGCGTGACGCACGAGCATCGCCAGCGAACCCGCCGCGACGGCGAAGATGTAAAGCATCCAGACCGCGTGTCTCTCCGAGAGTCCGAGCGCGACGAGACGATGCGACGTGTGATCGCGTCCGCCCTGCGATGCCGCGCGGCCGGCAAGCTTGCGCATCAGCGTCACGAACGTCGTGTCGAAGATCGGAACGACGAATACGAGCACCGGCACGGCCAGAACAGCGACGACGCTCCTCGACCGGCCGCCGCCCGGCCCGCTGACCAGCGCGCTCGACGCCAGCAGGAAGCCGACGAACATCGATCCGCAGTCGCCCATGAAAATCGACGCCGGCTGATGGTTGTAGATCAGGAACCCGAGGAGGGCGCCGGCGAACGCGGCGAGCATCAACGCTTCAGGCCATTGCTGGTTGGCGATGAAATTCAGCCCGAGAAACGACGCCGCGATCGCCGACACGCCCGCGGCCAGGCCGTCCATGTTGTCGAGCATGTTCACGGCGTTCGTGATGCCGACGAGCCAGAACATCGTGATCAAGACATTCAGCGGGAACGACGCCGTCCACGGCAGCACCAGCCCGAACGAGACGACGCCCGCAGCGCCGAGGAGCTGGCCGATCAGTTTCTGGTACGGCTTGATGTGCAGAAGATCGTCGGCAAGTCCGACCAGGAAAAGCGCGGCGCTGGCTGCCATCACGATGCGGCTTTCACGCGTCAGCGGGAGTAGCAGCAGTTGCGTGCCGATGACGGCGATCACGATGGCGATGCCGCCGAACATCGCGGTCGGCGTCGTGTGCCATCGATCTGCCTTCGGCCTCGCCACCGCGCCTCGGCGCCGTGCAATCGCGCCAACGATCGGTGTCAACGCGGCGGACGAGAGGAAGGCGCCAGCGGCGGCGAGGATGGCCGTCGTCAAAAACTGTTGCGTCATGACGCGCGGTTTGGCGCTTGACCCGATGCAGCCAAAACCGGCTCGGCGCTTTCGCGCGAGGAACGGAACGCAATCACCGCGCGCAGGATGTCATCGAGCGTCGTGCGCGGATTGAACCCGATCACGCGCGCAGCTTTCGATGTATCGGGCACGCGGCGCGGCATGTCTTCGAAACCTTCTTCGTACGCCTCGCTGTACGGGACATAGACGATGCGCGAACTGGATCCAGTCAGCGCGAGAATCCGTTCGGCGAGTTGCGTGATCGAGACTTCTTCCGTCGATCCGATGTTGAAGACCTGGCCGGGCGTGTCGGGATGATCGATGAGCCGCAGCAGCGCCTCGACGACGTCGGCGACATACCCGAAGCATCGCGTCTGCCGGCCGTTCCCATAGACGGTGAGCGGCTCGCCGGCCAGCGCCTGGCTGAC
>DATAMS010000050.1:0-18063 GCA_036260495.1 Thermoanaerobaculia bacterium | reverse complement strand
GTCGAGCGGCATCGGGCGCGCGGCGGCGCTGGAGTTTGCGCGGCGCGGAGCGAATCTCGTGCTGGCTGCACGGCGCGGAGAGCTGCTCGAAGTCGTGGCGAAGGAATGCCGCGCGCTCGGCGCCGACTGCAAGGTCGTCGTCACCGACGTCACGCAACGCGCCGATTGTGAGCACCTCATCGACATCGCCGGCAGCATCGACGTCCTGGTAAACAACGCCGGCTTTGCCATCTTCGACGCCATCGAATCCGCGCGCCCCGACGACCTTGCGTCGATGATGCAGACGAACTACTTCGGCACGGTCTGGTGTACGCAAGCGGTGCTGCCGCAAATGCTGGCGCGCGGCAACGGCACGATCGTCAACGTCGCCTCGATCGCCGGCATCATGGGCTACGCGCGAATGGGCGGCTATTGTGCAACCAAGTTCGCGATGATCGGTTTTTCGGAAACGCTGCGCGATGAAGTTGCGAGCCGCGGCGTGCGCGTGGCGATGGTCTGCCCGGGTACGGTCGAGACCGAATTCTTCGTGAAAGCGGAGCGCGGCAAGATGCCCGGCGCATCGCGATTGATCCTGGCTATCAAACCGGCGAAGGTCGCACGCGCCATCGCTGATGCCGCGGAGGATGGAAGGTACCGGCGCATCCTGCCGTTGGGCGCTGCAATGTACATGCGATTCAAAGAGCTCTTCCCGCGCCTCGCTCACCTTCTGATGCGCCGCGTTTCCGCGGTCGTGGAGACGAAGTCATGAGACGCAAAGCGCCGGTGACGGTGACGCTGCTGGTGGTCATCGCCCTCGTCTTCGTTTTCGAAATGCTCCTCGGCGGACCGCGCCTCGGGACGAACAGCAGCGTTCTCACCGGCGACGTGAACGGCGAAGTGCTGGAATCGCTCGGCGCGATCGTCGGCGGAATGCTCGTCCGTCATGAATTCTGGCGGTTGGTCACGGCGATGTTTCTGCACGCGAGTTTTCTGCACTGGGCGGTCAACTCGTGGGCTCTCTATCAACTTGGAACGCTGTACGAAGTGCTCTTCGGCTCAAAACGATTCGCGATGACGTACTTCGCGACAGGCCTCGTGGCCTCGCTGGCTAGCGCCATTCGCATCGGAGCGTCGAACGGTTTATCCGTCGGAGCCAGCGGCGCGATCTTCGGCATCCTCGGCGCCTTCATTTTCTCGATCGCCCGATCGCCGGTTTACCGGCACCAGCCATGGACGCGCGGCCTCATCGGTCAGCTCGTTTTCTGGATCGTGGTCAACATCGCCATCGGCTATTCGCTGCCATTCATCGACAACGTCGCGCACCTCGGCGGCTTGATCGCAGGGCTGATTCTCGGATTCATCATCCCCCACCGCGTCCCGCCGCCACCGCCGAGGGAGAGCGTGATCGATGTGGGCATGATGGACCAGTCGTCGCAATAGCGCGGCGGCGGGACGCCGCCGGGCCAGCCGGCGAGGACGCCAGCGTTCCATCCGCCCTAAACGTACGTTCATAGCGGGCGGGACGCTGGCGTCCCGCCGGCTGGCTTGGCGGCGTCCTCGCCGCCATCACCCGCGACGCAGTACCAGCCGCAGATCCTGGCCGCCGAAGATCCGCGCGTTCAGGGCATCGACGAGCGTCCGCGTTTCTTCGTTCGCGGCGATTAGCCGGTTGCCTTCGGGGAATGGATGAATCGCGCGAATCTCATCGATCGCGAATCCGTGCTCGCGGCCGAGCAGCGTCAACGCCGCGGGATGGCGCGGTGCGAGATGCGTCGGGTCGCGCCAGAATTCGGACGCGCTGACTGCCAGCGACTCCGCGTTCGGCGTCTCGATGATGAGCAGACCACCAGTGCGCAGCACGCGCGCGGATTCAGAAAACAGCGCGAACAACGCATCGACCGGAAGATGCTCGACAACATGCATCGCCACGATCGCGCCAATCGAGCCGGCGTTGATCGAAGCGAAACAGCCCGGCACTCCGGCGACCGATGCATCGATGCCGCGCGCGACGAGATCGGCAACCGAGCGCTCATTCGTGTCGAAACCGCGCGCCGCAATGCCCGCCTCGGAGCAGGCGATCAGAAACTCGCCGCGGCCGCAACCAACGTCGATCACCGGCTCCTGCTCGCGTACACGTTCGACGTACTCGCTCACCGACACCTCGCCGCGCAGACCGTCTTCGAGGCGGCGGTAGAGGAAGTCGTTCGCCGTCGTGCCGGAGGATGCGATCGCAGGATTCGTCACGTCGCGCACGCGAACAGCGACCGTCTCGATTTTCTGATCGAGTGCGGCGATGAGCGAATCGTTGCGCTTTGCAGCGATCGGAATCAGCTCGCGAATTTTCGTCAGCTCGGCCGCCAGCGATTCATCGGCGGCGCGCACATCGCGCTGGACCGCTTCGATGTCGCGCTTGAGATCCTCGCGGGCACGGGCGACGTCGTTGCGGATGTCGTTGAGAAGATCGAGGAGCGCGACGTTGAAGTTGCGCTGGCGTTCTTCCTCCGGCTCGACCGAGCGATTGACGAATCGCCGGAAAGTGCGCAGGAGAAAATCGAAACGCGACGGCCGCGGACGGAATCGCCGGTCGTGCTCCCACGTGTCGCGCCAGCCATCGGCTCCCGACGGCGGAGCATCGACGAAACGGTCGTCGCTCATTGCCGGGAGGATATCAGCAGGAAACTTGAGGGTGCACAGAACGAGTGTCTGCGCACCCTCGCGAAAAAACTACGCTTCCGCTTCTTCGGCAGCAGCCGGAGCCGCCGCGACCGGCGCAACCTCGATCGATTCCTTCCCCTCGGGGACGACTTCGACCTGGATGTGCGCGGCCACTTCGCGGTGCAGGCGGACTTCGACGTCGTGTACGCCGACGCTCTTGATCGGATGTCCGAGCTCGATGCGGCGCTTGTCGACGTCGATGCCCTTCTTCGTCAGTGCATCAGCGATGTCGTTCGACGTCACCGAGCCGAAGAGGTTGCCGTGATCGCCGACGCGTTTGTGGATAACGATTTTCATCCCCTTAACGCTGTCGGCTGCTTTCTGTGCTGCTGCTTTTTCCTGATCGCCAAGAGCCGCCCACTTCTTGCGCTCCTGTTCGATCGACTTCAGGTTACCGGGTGTTGCTTCGCGCGCGAGCTGCTTCGGAATCAGAAAATTGCGCGCGTAGCCACCCTTGACCGTGACGACGTCACCGCGGCTGCCAAGCCCGCGGATCTCGTCAATGAGAATGACTTTCATCAGAGTGATCCTTTCGATTGAAATGTCGGAAATCGAAAAACGAGTCGAATAGCCCTGCCATGCAGAGCAGAACCTGGGAAATGCCGGTCAACGCCAGGAATCCAAGGAGCATCCAGGCGAAGAGGGAGCCGATGAATCCTGAGCTGGTGCGAGCGATGAACGACCGGAAGATCGCCAACCCCTGCAGCAGATAGAGAAACGCGACCACCGCCAGCACGTTCGCGCCGATCTGCTGCACCATCCCGCTGGCCAGCGGCGTGAGGCCGCTTGCCACGAACGCGAAGAGCAGCCACTCGGGGAGCGAGAGATTGCGGAACAGATACGCAGTGACCACGGCCGGATCGCGAACAAGCGCGTAATTGCGCCAGGCGCGAAGACGGCCGAGCATGACGAGGCTGAATACGAATACGAGAATGATGTCGATCAGCAGCAACGCCGGCAGGCAGAGTGTGGCGATGTCCATCCATCTCTTGAAGAAACTGACGGCATCGGGCGGCAAGCCTGCCTGCTGGTAGCTGGCCACCATCGTCGCGGTCGTTACATGCGCGTTTGCGAGCTCCGAAGCGTACGGCGACGCTCCGGTCACCATCCGCATCGTCAGCTCCGTGACTGCGAGTCCGGCGATTCCCATGATGAGCGCGAACATCAGCACGCGCCCGAAACGCTCGCCACGCTCGACCAGCGGCAGCGCGGCCAGAGCCGGGATGCCGATGGCGAGACAGATTGCGAGCAGATAGCCGAACGTGATCGGCGCATCGGCAGCGCTTCCCGCGCGCGTGGTCCCGAACACGAGCAGCCCGGCGATGCCCGCCGACAACACGAAGACCAGCCATGCCGCGCGCCGCCCGTTGCGAATGCCGCAATGGAACAGCGCCGCGGGCAGGAAGACGCGCAGCGGCGACACGAACATCAGTGCGCTCAGGATCGTGTAGCCGGCCAGACTGCGGGCCTGCTTCCCGAACGAGCGCACCGGTGCCGTCGCTACCGGCTCATCGTGCTGCAGAGACGTCTCGGTCATCAGAGTAATTGTTTAGTCGGTCGCGAACGGCAGCATGGCCGCGATGCGCGCACGTTTGATTGCGCTCTGAAGCTTGCGCTGATGCAGTGCGCATGTTCCGGAGATGCGGCGCGGAAGAATCTTGCCGCGCTCAGGGATGAACTGCTGCAGCGTCTTGATGTCTTTGTAGTCGATGTACTCGAGCTTCTCGACGCAGAATTTGCAGACGCGTTTGCGGCGGAAGAAAAACTTCTTCTTGCCACCCTGCGCGCCGCCAGGTCCGCCGGCGCCGCCGCGGCCGGAATCGCGTCCGCCACCGCCGCCGCCACCACCAGGTCGTCTCATTTCGGTTGCCATATCAGTCTCCTCTCCTTATTCAGCCGGCACCGCTTCGTCGGAAGCGGGAATGGCCGAGGGTTCCGCAGGGGCCGAAGCTCCCGGGCTGGCTGCGAACGAAGGAGCTGGACGCATGCGCTCCTTCTTCGGGTTGCGCTTGGCAAGCTTCTCGGCGCGCTTGTGGTCGAGATCCGTGCGCACGATCATGTGGCGCAGGATCCGGTCCGAGTTTTTCATCCGGCGGTCGAGCTCATTGAGCCCGGCCTCGGTCTCGAACACGAGGAGCTGGTAATTGCCTTCGTTGAACTTCTGGATGGGGTACGCGAGGCGGCGCCGCCCCCATACTTCTTCGTGGGTGAGCTTTGCGCCCGACCCCTCGGCGATACGCTTGAACTCAGTGGCAAGCGTCGTCGCCTCTTCCTCCGGTACTTGCGGAGAAAGGATAAACAGGACTTCATAAGTCCTCATAAATCCTCCTTCTGGCCTAGCGGAGCCTCCGCCTGGAGCGGATGGCTCAAGGAGCTGGACAGATTGTCAAAAGATGTCCCGGCCGCGGAGAGCCGGGCCGGGGATGATACGCAAAGGGCTGAGCCGGAGCAATTTATTTCAGTGGGAGTGCAATGGCAACCTGCGAACGCGAATCGAGGTCGCATTCACGGTGATTGCGCTCCCGTGCTCTAAATCAAGACTCGTGGAATCGACGACGCGGAGGATCAGACCGGCCAACGCCTGATCACGCAGCCCTTCGAGTCGAATTCGGATCACGGAAGGCTCCGTCGCGCCCGACAGAGCCAGGATCGCGTGGCAATCGGCATCGAGCGTGATGAGGACTCGCCCATTCTCGCGGCACCAGATCAAGATGTCGCGATCCTCCGCGGTGGTGAGACCCACTTCGCGCGCATGAACGACGTCCATTCCGTTTGCGCGGAGAATCTGGGCAGCCGCAGCAGACAGGTTCTCATCAAGCAGCAACGTCACCATCGCTTGCCGCAGCGTAGAGAGCAGCCGAGACGTGAGTCAAGTTACTTGACTCGAGTCAAGACAAGGCCCGAATTGTCAGCTCGGAGCGACAAGCTCTTCAACGCGATCTTCGAGACTCGATGCGGCGTACTCAAGTGCCTGGCGAATGTCTTCGGCATCCAGATCTGGATATGCACGCTTCAACTCTTCGCCCGTACCGTACGCAGCCACCGCGAGAACCACGCGCTTTACCGTGATCCTCATACCGCGGATGCACGGCTGACCGTTCATCTTTCCTGGCTCGACCGTGATCCGATCTAGTTTGACCATAGCGTCTATTGTCGGCCCATGCGTCGTTTACTTCAAATACTGCGCGAACCACTCCACGTACCGCTTCTCAATGTCCACACCTCGCAGCGGATCCAAACCCTTTCCGCCTTTATCATCGTTACCGACAATGATCCGGACGATCACCGCAACTGAGTACGTGATGCCGCTGCGCGAGGGCGGGTCGCTTCCTGCGATCGTCGCGGGCGATGACGATGGCACGTACGTGCTCAAGTTTCGTGGCGCGGGGCAGGGCGCGCGGGCGCTGATCGCGGAGTTGGTGTCCGGCGAGATCGCGCGGCTGTTGAAACTGCCGGTGCCGGAGATCGTGTTCGTCGATCTCGATCCGCGCATGGCCAAGACGGAGCCCGATCCCGAGATTCAGGATCTGCTGCGCAAGAGCGAAGGGCTCAATCTCGCGCTCGACTATCTTCCCGGCTCGATCACGTTCGATCCGATCGTGGCGTTGCCGATGGCGGACATCTCACGGTTGGCGTCATCAATCGTCTGGTTCGATGCGCTCGTCACGAACGTCGACCGCACACCGAAGAACACGAACTTGCTCGTCTGGCATCGCAAACTGTGGATGATCGATCACGGCGCTTCGCTGATCTTTCATCACAACTGGGACGGTTATCTCGAGCGCAGCGGCAATCCGTTTCGTCAAATCGGCGAGCATGTGCTGCTGCGCTGGGCCAGCGAGATCGCGGAGGTCGATGCCGAACTTACCGCGCTCCTGACTCCGGAAGCGATCGAAGGAGTAGTCGAGCTGATTCCAGAATCGTGGCTCGGCGACGAGCCCCGCTTCCCCACCATCGCCGCGCACCGCCTCGGGTATCGTGATTATCTGATGCAGCGCCTGGCATCGCCGCGCAAGTGGATGGAGGACGCCGTTCATGCACGAACGCTTCGTGTTTGACTACGCCGTCGTGCGGATCGTTCCGCGCGTCGACCGCGGCGAGTTCCTCAACGCCGGCGTCATCGTCTTCTCGCCCACCGCCGGCTTCCTCGACTGCCGTATCGAGCTCGATCACGCCCGGCTTCTCGCCCTCGCTCCATCGATCGACGCCGGCGTCGTCGAAAGCTACCTCGAAGCAATCCCCAAAATCTGCGCCGGCGGCGGCGAAGCCGGCTCGATCGGCGACCTCCCCCAACGCGCCCGCTTCCACTGGCTGGTCGCGCCACGCAGCACCGTGATCCAGACGTCGGCCGTACACTCGGGCGTTCACGAGGACCCGAAGGCGGCGTTGGAAGGGTTGTTCGAGAAGCTCGTGCGGATGGCGTAGGCGGCTTTTCGACTTGGCGCTCCGTCAAATTGAGTAGTCAAGGATTTCTTGACAGCTGAATCCGATGTACTCGCGCAAACGTTGCGTCGCACACCGAACTGCGTGCCTCGGTGCGACTTCACCCGGTAACCCGACCGAGATGATGACGTCGAGGTAGTAGAACCTCGTCGCGTAGTTCTTGCCGCCGGCGGCAGTTGTTAAGGATTCCTTAACGACTAAATCGGGGTCCAGCTCGCCTTTTCACGTTCCTGATGCGGGCGACGATCGTCAGCATGCCCGACGCCGCAAGTCAGGCGCGACTCCCGCTGCTGCTCTCGCGCGAGCACGGAAGAAACCCTCCGCTCCTCCGCGTGAAACCGTTTTACAGTGCAGTAGATGACAAACGTTCTCTTCACTCCGCGCGCGATCGGATTCGCGCGCACCCCGTTCAAAGACACGACACAGGTTCCAAAAGGGCCGGGCACGAAGCATGAGGCTGACGGGACGCTCGAAATCCTGCCGGCGTTTGCGCAAGGGTTGAAAGACATCGAAGGCTTCTCGCACCTCTTTGTGATTTGGGTATTCGATCGCTCGGATGGTTACGATTTGCTCGGCGCTCCGCCCGGCGAAACCGTTCCGCATGGAGTCTTCGCCACTCGCTCGCCGCGCCGGCCGAATCCCATCGCGCTCACGGTCGTCGAGCTGATTCGACGCGACGGCGCGACATTGTACGTTCATGGCGTGGACATGCTCGACGGGACGCCCATCCTCGATATCAAGCCGTACATGTCGAGCATTCCGATCGAGAAGCTCCGGCGTGGTTGGCTGGAGGATGCCGAGCGGCGCGCGGGAAAGAATTGACGGACCGAGTTCACCAACTCGTCGCGTAGCTTCCCAGCACCGTCACTGAATCGGCATCCTCGCGCAGTTGTTCGATCGCTTGCGCGATCGCGATGTCGGACAGGTTGCCGATGACATCGAGGTAGAAGGCGTAGTCGCGCGGTTTGCCGGGGATCGGGCGCGATTCGATTTTGGAGAGGTCGATGCCGGCGGTGGCGAAGACGCCGAGGGAGCGGTAGAGCGAGCCGGGTGTATTGGCGATCTCCAGCAGGAGCGATGTTTTCGAGCGTTGCGCGGCGGGTTCGGCGATCGGGCGAATGGAGACACTCTGCGGCGCGAGCAGGAAGAAACGCGTGAAGTTCTGCGGATCGTCTTCGACGTTTGTGGCCAGGATCACACCGCCGTAAATGTTCGCCGCGGCTTCCGAGGCGATGGCGCCTTCGCCGGGCTGGCGGCGCTCCATCACGACGCGGACGGCACCGGCGGTGTCGTGCATCGGCTCCGATGTCATCTCCGGATGCTGGCGAAGAAAGCGGCCGCATTGCGCGAGCGCGACGGGATGGGAGTAGACGCGGCGAACATCGGCGAGAGTCGTTCCCGGAGGCGCGAGGAGATTGTGGACGATGCGCAGAAACGTCTCGCCGCGGATGGTCAGGCCGGATGCGAGAAGGAGGTCGTAGTTGCGATGGATGGAGCCGGCGAGGCTGTTTTCGATCGGCGCAACGCAGCAATCGGCGTCGCCGGTTTCGACGGCATGGAACATCTCCTCGAACGACCGGAAGGGAATCGTCGCAGCCTTATCGCCGAGGAGTTGCCGTGCCGCCGTCTGGCTGAAGGCGCCCGGCTCGCCTTGATAGGCAACACGCGGTTGGTTAGTCGAGCTCATGTTTGAAAGGCGAAATGTTGAATGTTGGATGTTGAGTGTTCGATGTTGAATGAGATGGCGTGCTCATTCCTCACTCACCATTCACATTCAACACCGAACATTCAACATTCGGTTTCCAGACTCACCCACGAAGCACTCACTGCTTCGCCAACTCGACCCTCCGGTTTTGCGCCCGTCCGGTTGCGGTCTCGTTGCCGGCGAGCGGTTGCGATGCGCCGAAGCCTTTCGTCGTGAGGCGGTCTGCGGCGATTCCGGCGTTCACCAGATAGGACTTCACCGAATCGGCGCGGCGTTGCGAGAGCGGAAGATTCTGCGCGTCGCCGCCGCTCGAATCGGTGTGTCCTTCGATCGTCAGCTTCCAATCCGGCTTCGCTTTGAGCATGGCCGCCATCTTGTCGATCGTCGGCTTCGATTCGTCGCGGATCACGTCGGAGCTGGTGTCGAAGTTGATGCCGTAGACGCGCGTGCGGCCAGCGTGCTCCAGCTCCTTCTCCATCGTTGCCTCGGCACCGCTGCCCGCCCAGTGAGGACAGGAGCCGATATCGCTGGAAATCTTCTTCCCGTTCCAGTCGCTGCCCGCGCCTTGCGAATCGCTGTCGTACCACCAGAGCCCGAACATCTGCTGGCCGCTGGGATCGAAGACCATGATGGCCGGACCTTTCTTGCCCGGTACTTCAGTCCACGTGAACTTCATGATCCGGCCTTCGATCCCGCCGGTCAGGAGTCCGCCGGCATGCTCGTAGCAGCCGGTCACCGAGGTCCCTTCCTGCTTGAGGTGGAAGTTGCCGAAGTTCGTGGCGTACGTGCCGCTGGCATTCGAAAACTCGGTATGTGTGAGCTGCTTTCCAAACCCGCGGAAGTCCATCAGCTCGATGTAGTCGGGAGAGCCATTGTTGTTCTTGACGTTGAGGCTCACCCATCGCCCGGGGACCGCGGCGGCAACCGGAAAACTCTGCTTGTCGGTCTTGTCCTGCAGAGACACGTCTGCGATTTTCTGGTAGCCAGAGGTCGCGCTGACATCGGAGACTTCGACCACGACATCTTTCGCGCCGCGCAGGTCGCCGTCGGCGCTGGCGGTATCGAATTCGAGTCGATTGAGCTCCGTCTTTTCGGGGAGCGCGATGACGATCGATTGCGGCGTGATCACACCCTTCGGCGTGGCCCAGCCGGTCGTAGCCTTTTCGTCGAGGATCCGGAATGCGGACCAGGTTTCGTTGTACTCCTGCGGTTTCAGCGCGATCAGGGCACCCGAAGAAAACGAAACGAGCGACGGCTCCTGGCTATCGGCAGCCGCAGTAGTTGTTGTCGCCGCCGCAGAGGCCGTGTTGCTGACGGCCGTACTCGCGGTGCTGCTCGTGGACGTGGTTTCGGACGTGACTGGCGCGGTTTCCTTACGCGCGCAACCGTTCAGCAGAAGCGAGACGACAGCAATCCCGAGGGCAATGCGAGGCATTCGGTTTCTCCTTCGAGGTGGGATTGTATCTACTCGATCCGCTTCCCCGGATGATCACCGTTCTGATGAAGGATCAGTTTCGTGACGCGGCCCTGCGAGCCGGTTTCGCATGTGATCTGCGCGCCGGCGACTTTGAAGAAGAAGTTGTGATCGTCTTCGGCGAAGATTCGAACTTCGGCTGTGCGGTGGGCTGCGCGAACAGGTGGCCTCCGTCGCGCGTGATGGCGATGATGAACCTCGGAGCCAGTTCATGATCGGAATGATATTCCTCACAGCCGTATACAATTCCTTCCGAACGGTCCGTTCAATCCAAACAAATCGCGTCGAGGGGAACACCAATGCCCATCACCAGAAGGCGAATCACGTTCGCCGATCATCTCCGCTACAACTTTGACAAGAGCATGGCAGCAGGACCGATCGCGCTGATCGGCTGGCTCGCGCTCGTGTCGCTGGGCATGATCGTGATTTTCTCGCTCGTGCTCGTCTTCTCCGGCATCGGCCCCGCGCCGAACGAGAAGCTCTCCTTCGTCGAAGCATCGTGGATGAGCCTCATGCGCACGCTCGACGCCGGAACGATGGGCGGCGACCAGGGCTGGGCCTTCCGATTCGTGATGTTCCTGGTCACCGTCGGCGGCATCTTCCTCGTCAGCAGCTTGATCGGCGTTCTGACCAGTGGTCTCGAGAGCAAGATGGACGAGCTGCGCAAAGGCCGCTCGTTCGTCATCGAAAAAAATCATCAGGTGATCCTCGGCTGGTCGTCGAGCATCTTCACGATCATCTCCGAGCTCGTGGTCGCGAACGAGAATCAGCGCAAGCCGCGCATCGTGATTCTGGCCGACAAAGACAAAGTCGAAATGGAAGAAGAGATCCGCTCGAAAGTCGGATCGACGAAGAACACGAAAGTCATCTGCCGCACGGGTAGCCCGATCGATCTCTACGATCTCGAGCTCGTCAATCCGCACGAATCGAAGTCGATCATCATCCTCTCGCCGGAAGCGGAGAACCCTGATTCGCAGGTGATCAAGTCGATTCTGGCGCTGACCAACAACCCCGCCCGCCGCGCCGAGCCGTATCACATCGTCGCCGAGATCCGCGATCCGAAGAGCATGGAAGCGGCCCGTCTCGTCGGCCGCGATGAGGCAACGCTGATCGAGGCCAACGACCTCATCGCCCGCATCACAGTGCAGACTTGCCGGCAGTCGGGAATGAGCGTCGTCTACACCGAGCTGCTCGATTTCGATGGCGACGAGATGTATTTCCAGGAAGAGCCGTCGCTTGTTGGCAAGACGTTCGGCGACGCGCTCTTCGCGTACGAAGACTCCTCGGTGATGGGGATGCAGTTCGCCGATGGCCGCGTGAAGGCGAATCCGCCGATGGACACCGTCATCGCCGCCGGCGACAAGCTGATTGCGATCTCGGAGGACGATGACAAAGTCGTCCTCTCCGGCAAGAGCGAATTCGGAGTCGACGCGTCCGCGATTCGGGAGGGCGAAGCGCCCGCGCGCGGTCCCGAGCGCACGCTGATCCTCGGCTGGAACCGCCGCGGTTGCGCCATCATCAATGAGCTCGACAACTATGTCGCTGCCGGATCCGAGATCATCGTCATCGCCGAAACCGACACGCCGAAAGCGGAGATCGAACGGTTCTGCGGCAACGCCCGCAACCAGCGCATCACGTTCACCGAGGGCGACACGACCGACCGCACCACCCTCGATTCCCTCGGCGTCACCAATTTCTCCCACGTCATCGTGCTCGCCTATTCGGATCTGCTTCCGCCGCAACAAGCCGACGCCCGCACGCTCATCACGCTGCTCCACCTGCGCAACATCGAAGAGACGACCGGCAACCCGGTCAGCATCGTCAGCGAGATGCTCGACGTACGCAACCGCGAGCTGGCCGAGGTGACGCAGGCGGATGACTTCATCGTCAGCGACAAACTCATCAGCTTGTTGATGTCGCAGGTCTCCGAAAACAAAGCGCTGCACGCGCTCTTCGCCGACCTCTTCGACAGCGAAGGATCGGAGATCTACCTCAAGCCCGCCCGCAACTACGTCGCCCCCGGCGCGTCCGTGAACTTCTACACGATCGTCGAATCCGCCCGCCGCCGCGGCGAAGTGGCCATCGGCTACCGCATCATCGAGTACGCCCACAACGCCGCCGAGCAATACGGAATCGTCGTCAACCCACCAAAGAGCGAGAAGGTGACTTTCGGTGCGAACGATCTCGTGATCGTGGTGGCCGAGGACTAGAACCAGAACCATTTCACCGCGGGCAGGTCGTGATGACGGCCTGACTCGGAACGGCACGGAAGCAACGTCGCACTCCTCCCGCGCGTACCATGGGTAGGCACGAGAGAGCATGAGAGGCCAATCGGAGCAGAATTCGTCGATTCCGAAAGCGGATGCGTTGTACGCGCGTCAACTCGAGGCCATCAACGAGATCGCGCGGATCGCCACGCTCGACCTCGAGCTTCGCCCTCTCATGCAGCGCATCACCGATGCTCTGGCGCAGAAGTTCGGATGGGAGTTCGTGGCGCTGGTGACCGTCGAGCCGCGCAAGGCCGCCTTCGTCTGTGAAGCGGTGACCAGCGCCGTCCCCACCGAAGTCCACGCCGGTTACAGTCGTGCCCTCGGCAGCGGCGTCGTCGGAACTGTTGCTGCGACTGAGAAGCCCATTCTGCTCGACGACGCTGGCACCTATCCCGGTTTCGTCGAGACGATGCCGGGAACGAAGTCGGAGTTGTGCGTTCCCGTTCTTCACGGCAGAGAGCTCGTGGCCATCCTCAATCTCGAGAGCACACAGCTTCGCGCGTTCCACGATCAGGTCCCGCTTCTCACCACCGTCGCCGATCAGATCGCCGGCGCCATCGCCAACGCCCGCTCGTTCGACGAGATGCGCCGCCGCGCGCAGTTGATGGAGATGATGAGCGAAGTCTCGCGTACGGCGCTGGAAGCACACGATCTCGTCGAGCTGCTCGAACGAATCGTCCGTTACGTTCACGAACGTTTTCCAGTCGAGCGCGTTTCGATCACGTTGCGCGACATCAGCGCGTACGCCGGTGAAAGCTCATCGGCCGAACCGCAGATCAGTTTCCCGATCCGCTTCCGCGGAGAAGATTTCGGGAGGCTGGAAGTTTGCTGCACCGACGAGAATGTCCTCACGCCGGCCACGCAGCTCGCCTTCGAAACATTGACGCATCAGGTTGCAGGCGCGATCCATCTAGCCGCGACCAAGCGCGACCTGGAGCAGGCCAACGAACATCTCGCCCGCGCCATCGAGACGCTCCACCAGATCTCCACCACCGACCCGCTCACCGGCGCGGCCAACCGCAGGAACTTCGACACCGTCCTCGATGTCGAATGGCGCCGCGCCGCCCGCTCGCGCACGCCGCTGTCATTGATCATGATCGACATCGACGCGTTCAAGGCCTACAACGACGCGTACGGACACCAGGCCGGCGACGACTGTCTGCGCCGCGTGGCCGAATCGCTGCAATCACGTTTCCACCGCGCAGGCGATCTCGTCACGCGCTACGGCGGCGAAGAGTTCGCAGTGCTGGTTGCCGGCGTAGACCTCGATCGCGCCCGCGAGCTTGGCGACTCGTTACGCGCGTCGGTCGAACAGATGTCGATCGAGCATCGCACTTCGCCAGCGTCCGATGTCGTCACAATCAGCGTCGGCATTGCCACGATGATTCCGAACGGAAACGACGAAGCCGCGACGCTCCTGAAAGCCGCCGACGAAGCGCTCTACGCCGCCAAAAACGCGGGGCGGAATCGCGTCATGCACATGCCGGCGAGCGCGCAGACGTGACCAGGATGCGCCACCTCATCCCAATTCAGAGAGGCGGGGCGGCGTGTGGTCGTCGGTGACCGCGCGCAATAGCTTTGAACGGGATGACGGGAGCGATGGCCACGTCATTAGTAAATCATGTGCTGGTTGCTCGGTTGCTGGAGTTGCTGGGTTTGATGGGTTGTCGGGTTGCTGGGTTAACGGGTTCCCGGGTTGCTGGGTTGACGGGTTCCCGAGGTTTCGCAATTGGATGTCGAAACAATCGCCGGCGGATGATTGGGGCAAGCCTCCGCAGTCGAGATACCGAAACCAGAAACCCAGCAACTCGGCAACCCAGCAACCCAGCAACCAGGCAACCCAGCAACCAGGCAACCCAGCAACCCAGCAACCAACCGGTTATCATGCGCCATTGGTCCAAAATCGAAATACCGAGGATGATCGATGACGGTTCCGCTGATCGTCGCTGGCGTGCTGTTCCTGTTGCTCGCGTTCGTCCTCTTCATCGCGGCAATCGTAGCGTTCTTCATGTCGCGCAATCGGTCGAATGTTGCGGCTGCGCCGGCGCCTTACGTGCCGCCGCCGGCACCGGCACCGCGCGTTGCGCAGCCTGTTTCGGCCGCTCCCGCGCCGGTTCCTTACGCCGTTCCGGTGCAGCCCGTGCAACCGGCTGTTCAACCAATCGTTCCGCCGATGGCCGGCTCCTACTCGCCGCCCGCTACGGCGGATGACGACAAGACGGTGATGACGGACCAGCGGCGCGGCCAGTTGTTCGGTGCGCTTCACGGAACTTCCGGTCCGCTGGCAGGACGCGTCTTTCCGATCGACGCCAGCGGCTTCTACATCGGACGCGACCGCGCCACGTCGCAGGTCGTCATCGATTCGCCGAGCATTTCGAAACGTCATGTCTGGATCGGCGTGAAGGATGGCGCCGTCGTCGCCGCCGATCAGAGCTCGACGAACGGCACGTTCCTCAACGATCCGAATGCGGCGATCACCGAAGCGAAGCTCACCCCGGGCGACACGCTGATTCTTGGCGGCGACGTGGCGCGCTTCGAGTACCGACTGTGAGGCTGATGCGATGAACGCCACACCGAAATCTCCATGGGTTCTCGCCGGATGCGGCTGCCTGAGTTTCCTCCTGGCGCTGATCCTGTTCGTAGCCGCGTATTTCGCCGGCGGCTCGCATGTCCCAAGCCTCACCAGCGGTTCGTCGACGGACGATGCGGTCGTCTATCGCAACACGCGCGAAGGGCGCACAGGCAAGCTGGCCGAGAACTACACCGGCTTCGAGTTTCGCTATCCGAAGTCGTGGGCTCTGAAGCCGGACCCCGACGCAGCGAACTTCGTCACGGTCGAGCGCGCGGTGAACGGCCAGACATTCGAGAACCTCAACGCCGGCTACTTCTCCACCGCCGGCAGCACGGAGAAGAATCAGGCGCTCTATCCGGCTCTGATCGCGCAGTTCCAGGCTCAGTTCGAACAGCAGTTTCACGATCTGAAAAAAATCAGCGAAGGCGCAACGAAGGTGGGCTCCTACGACGGTTGGGAAGGTCTCTTCACCTCGACCACCGGCGACGACGACAAGAAAGTCAGCGTCTACACGCGCGTGATCCTGCTCCCGAACGCCGACGGCACGAAAGGCGTCACGCTCCTGCTGATGGGCACATCCCTCTGCCCCGATCTCAGCGCCCCCGAAGACCTCGGCAAAAAGGGCGAACTGCCGGGAGTGCTCGAGTCGTTCAAGTTCGTGGAGTGAGGCCATTCCACTTCCTGAGCCCACGTATGCATCATTTGAGGTACCCTTGATGCATCACGAGGACACGACATGCGCACTACTATCAACCTTGATGAGCATTTGATCGAAGAGGCGCAGCGAATGACCGGGACACGGGAGCGCACCGCGTTGATTCACGACGGGCTGCGAGCTCTGATCGCCAGGGAAAGCGCACGCCGTCTGGCACGCCTCGGCGGTAGCGATCCGCAGGCGCGAGCTCCGAGAAGGCGCCGTCCCTCTTGATTCTCGTCGACACTTCCGTCTGGATCGATCATTTCCACAAGACCGTTCCGGCTCTTGCGGGCGCCCTCGAGCGCGAGGATGTCCTGATGCATCCTTACATTCTTGGTGAAATTGCCTGCGGCCAAATCAAAAAACGCCGCGAAATTCTCGACCTTCTTGCGACATTGCCAGCCAGCACGTTGGCAACCGATGAAGAGACACTCGGGTTGATCGAGAATCGACGGCTCATGGGCAAAGGAATCGGCTACACCGACGTTCATCTCCTCGCCGCGGTGATCATCACGGACAACGCACAGCTTTGGACGCGCGACAAGAGACTCGGCGAGATCGCGGCCCAACTCGGGATCGGCTTCATGGAACGCTTCTGAAGTTTTATTTCAGCACAGGCCGCGCAGATCGGCATTCCGTCCTCAATCGTTCTAGTTGCGAGGTAGAGCTAGACGTGCCAAAACCGTTGCGCTGGAACAACAACCGTCGAGACTCAGTCTAATCAACTTAGTCAGGAGAGAATCATGGTCACCGTCAACATTCATGAAGCGAAGACCCAGCTTTCAAAGCTGGTTGATCGAGCCGCCAAGGGAGAGCCGTTCATCATCGCAAAGGCAGGCAAACCTTTGGTCAAGGTCGTGGCGCTGGATGCTCCCGCTGCCCCGCGGAGGTTGGGCTTCATGGAGGGTCAGTTTGAAGTGCCCGACGATTTTGACCGCATGGGTCAAGAGGAGATCGAAAAGCTGTTCGGAATTGACGAGTGAAACTTCTTCTCGATACCCACATTGTGTTGTGGCCGGCCCTTCAGCCCAATCGTCTTTCGGCAGCGGCGCGCAAACTTCTCAACGATCCTCGCAACGAGCTGTTCTTCAGCGCCGCCAGCCTGTGGGAGATCGCGATCAAGAAAGCCCTCGGCCGCGAGGACTTCCGCGTCGAGGCGCCTTTTGCGCCGCAATCTGCTCGAAAACGGCTACACCGAGTTACCGATTACCGGCGAACATGCCGTTAATGTCGACGGCTTTCCGCGGTTGCAAAAAGATCCGTTCGACCGCCTGCTCCTCGCTCAAGCTCACACCGAGGGCATCACTCTGATCACCGCGGACGCGCAACTACTTTCCGAGTACGGCGGCGCTGTGCTGAAGGTGCAGAAGTCGTTCATCCCGCCGCCCCGAGCACGAACGACGCGAACAGAAGGAGCAGCACCGTCACCGTGATCGCGACGTAGAGCCGGTCTTTTTCGATCGCGAAGATGATGATCGAGAGCGCGACGCGCGCTACGGGCGTGGCGATCAGCAGGAGGAGGCCAAACGCGACGAGCGCCTGTCCGCGCATCTGCGTCAGGCCATTCCAAACATCGGTGAGCGTGTGCGGGAACGACTCGGCAGCGGCCGTCAGCTCGCCAAGTGCCGGCTTCGATGAGAGGTACGCGGGATGATGCACGAAAGTGAGTACGAGACCAGCGATCACCACCGAAATGCTGATGATGACGCCACCGCGCAGCAGGCGCGAGATGGCCATATCGACCCAATGCGGTTCGTGACCGCCCTCGAAGCGCCTGCTCACCATTGCACGCCTCGCACGAGCATTTGGAGCGATACAAAAAACAGCACGACGACGAACGTGGCCCGCACCGCGCGGCTGCTGATCCGAGCGAGGAACTTCGATCCCGCGAACGCGCCGGCGACGACGCCGATCGCCACCGGCGCGGCGATGAATGGATCGATCTGCCCGCGCGAGAAGTAGAGTCCCGCGCTTGCCGCGGCGGTCACGCCGATCATGAAGTTGCTCGTCGCCGTCGAAACCTTGATCGGCAGTTCCATCGCCAGATCCATCGCCGGCACTTTCAGCGCGCCGGAGCCGATGCCGAGCAGGCCGCTGGCGGCGCCGGCGAGATACATCAGGCCGAGGCCGGTGACCGGGCGCGTGACGCGATAGTCAACAGCTTGACCAATCGCTTCATCGAAGTAGCTGCTGTGCAGCCGCAGCCGG
>DATAMS010000045.1:0-5450 GCA_036260495.1 Thermoanaerobaculia bacterium | reverse complement strand
CTTCTTCGACGCCGGTTTCTTCCGCGCTACGCTCGCCATATCCTTCTCCGACCCCCGACTCCCGACGACCGACTCCCGCACAATCGACTCCCGCACCACTTCGCTCACTTTCTTATCTTCCCGAATCCCCAGAAACGACGGATGACGCAATCGGTTGTCGGCGGTCCACTCCGTAAACGCAACCTGCACGACGAATCGCGGACGGACCCACGAGGCTACACGTTCGCGCGGCGCGTCTTTCACCAGCGACTGCGGCACGACGTCCTTCGACAACTCTTCCAGCCACCAGACACGCTGTTTGAACGAGAAGCCAGTGCCGACTTTGCCCGCGTAGTGAAGCTCGCCGTCATCGCCCATGACGCCGAGGTGGAGGGAACCGATCTCGCGGGCGGAATGGGTGGATGGGTTCCAGCCGACGACGATCAGCTCCTGCTCGTTGATCGCTTTGATTTTCAGCCACTCCTTCGAGCGGCGGCCTTCGTACGCCGACGTCCGGCGCTTGGCGATGATCCCTTCCCACCCCGATTTTTTCGCGCGCTCCAGCGCTGCATCGCCGCCGCCCTCGAGTTGTTCGGAGACGCTGATCGACGACGGGGCGCGGCGCAGCGTCTTGACCAGCAACGCGCGCCGATCCGCGTAGCTGCGCTTGCGAAGATCCTCGCCGTCCAGCCAGAGAATGTCGAAGACGACGTACAGCTCGCGCCCGCCTTGCTGCAGGAGTTGGAATCGCGGCGCGCCTTGCGCATCGAGAACGACGACTTCGCCATCGAGCACGACGTCGGGCAATTTCAGTTTCGAAAGCGCGGCAGCGACGGAGGGAAATCGCGGCGCGAGATCGAGTTTGTTGCGGCTCCACATCGCCACGCTTCCATCGACGATTGCGGTCACGGCCCGGAAGCCGTCGTACTTCAGCTCGAATGCCCAGCTCTTCGGGTCGCGCGGCGGCGTTTCCGTGAGCGACGCCAGCATCGGCGGAAAGAGGGCATTGAGCAGAATGCCGGGAGGTTGTTTGCGCGAGGCCATGTTCGTTTTGCTATGTTGCCAGATTGCAAGTTACAACCCACGCCCATGTCTCGCTACATCAAGAAATTCAAATCGACGATCGCACTCGGGCCGACCGAGGAGCGGGGATTCGCGCTTTGGGTTGGGTACGAGATTGAGGGCGCTGATGGCGACGTTGCGGGGCTGACGAACGTCGATGACTGGAGTTTCGAAAGGCTGCGTGAGCTTGGAGTGACGACATTCACGCGCGTCGGTATCGGGGATGTTGCGATGCGATCAAAGCTGGGGATCGGTTGAAAGGCGTTTCACGCGGAGACGCGGAGAGCACGGAGAAAACCCTCGGCGACCTCCGCGTCTCCGCGTGAAATGCTTTTCTACAATTTCCCGACAATCCGCAGGTAGCACTCATCGCGTCCCACGAACTCCACGGCACCGCGCTGCTCCCATTCCTGAAGCCGCTTGATGACGCGCGGATGATTGAGATGCACCGCGTTTCCGAACATGTGCATCAGCAGCGCTTTCGGAACGGAATCCTCGCCGCGTCCGCGCAGGCGGTCGATGCCCACTTGCAACGCATCAAGCCGGAACTCGACGTCCTCATCCAGAAGCGATCCGTCCTGCGGCTGATTGGACTGCGGGTTCATCTCCAGGAACGACTCGAACGGGAGATTCTTGAACTCCTTCACCCCTCGGCTGCGCAGATCCTCCTCGGGCAGTTCATCCGCGAGGATGAGGCCGGGGATCTCGGTCCCGATGCCGTCGATTTCCCATCCGATCCACTTCTGCCTGCCCAGCAATGTGATTCGCTGGATGTAGCGCGCCATGACTCGTCTCTCCGCCGGACCCGCAACAGAATACACGCCTTGATGCCGTTCATTCGGCCATTCGATTGTAACGAGAAGGGGCCAAAAACGGTGCTACCCTTCGCCGCTCGCAATAACCCAACGTTCATGTTCGAGACTGTCGCGCCCGAGGCATTCCAAACACGCAGCAAAAGCATCTTTGTCAGGACATTGCCGGCCTCGCTGGCCGTCCACTTGATGGCGATTGCGGCGGTCATGGCCGCTCGTGTATGGAACGTCGAGTTCCCCTCGCAGTCGCCGAAGGTGAGCGTCGCATACAGCCTGACGCAGATTCCCGATCCGCCCCCTCCCCCGCCGCCTCCTCCCAAACCGGTCGAGATCAAACCACGTCCGTTGCGGGAGCTGGCGCCGCCGCCACCGCTACTCGCGCCAACTCAGATCGTCGCTCCGACCATCATCCCGGAGATCATTCCTCAGGTTTTGCCGCCACAGCCAGCACCCCCGCCGCCACCCGTTGCTGCTCCCGTCGCTGTCGCCGTGAAAGGCGCCTCGCCCAACGGCGTCGTGGGCGGAAAACCGGGCGGGACCGGCCGGGCACTCGGCGGCGAAGGCATTACCCTCGGCGATGATGGCCGCGTCTACGTCGATCGCAAGGTCAAAGTGCCGATGAAGGAGCTCGCACACGAGTATCCGCATTATCCCGAGACGGCGAAGAAGGCCAAGCTTGAGGGAAGCTGCCTCGTCCGCTACACGATCGGCAAGAACGGCCGCATCGAGGAAATCACGTTCCTCAAGAAATCCGAGTATCCGATCTTCGACGAAGAAACCCTCAAGACAGTCCAGAGCTGGCGCTACCAGCCGATGACGGTCGACGGCAAGCCGGTCGAGGTCGTTCACGAGATCGAAGTCAACTACGAGTACGTGCGGTAGGGCCGTTTCACGCGGAGACGCGGAGAAGAATCAAGGCATTCGCCTTGCTCCTGAGGAACGCGACGCTCCGGTATGCCCTCGCACGCTCCCTTCCCCTACAAAGATCAATTGGAATTGCCGGTCATTGGTCTGGAGGCCGAATTCAAGGTCTTCGTCGATGAGAAGGAACGGACTCCCGAGGAGGTCTGGAGAACGCCGGCGGCATTCATCGAAGGGCCGACGCTGAAGCGCGCAAACAAGTCATTGCAGTTGCCAACCGGGGGCGCACTCTACTTCGATGGCGGCGTAATCGAAGTCGTGACTCCGGTCATCGAGATCGCGCCGCAGTGCACGGGACGCGCCGTGCGAAGTCTCTGGGAACAGATCGGATTCGTGCGCGACCAGCTCACGAATTGGGAGAAAGGACACGGTCATCGCGTGCGGCTCGAGGCGTTCAGTTGTCACGTCAACATCTCCTTCGAGCTTTCGCGCGGCGAGCGCAGCCGCGATCGGACCGTGCAGAAGCTGGCGATGCTGCTCATTCATTTGCTGCCGGTTCCGGTCATCGTGGCCGGGGCGAACCGCCGCTCGACCGGCATCGGCGTCCGTCCGCGGCGCGAACGAATCGAGCTGACGATGGACTTCACGCCGGATCCGGGCCTGATGGCTGCGACGGTCGCGCTCATCGTTGGCGTCGTGCGCGAGGTGATCACGTGGCCCTCGTACCGGCTCGACGCCCTCGGCGGACGAGGCGTGCCCATCCTCGCCGGCGCGGAACCGGGAAAACATCCGTCGCGCAACGGCTGGGTGATGCGCGACTTTCACTTTCCGCGCAATCCGTTTCAATCGGACATCGACGAGCGCATTTGGCCGCTCACCGATAGCCGCATCCTCTCGCTGCGTGAGATCGCGTTCGAGACGGTGATGGTGTTTCGCGACGCCATTCGCCGCGTCTCCGACCCATTCAGCTACCGGCTGCTGCTCTCGGTGATGCGCGGCGAAACGCCGTCGCTGCTCGATCTCGATGATCGCCCTGCAGCGTATGCGGATGTGGGCCGCGCTACCCGCTGGGGCACGGTGCTGCCGGAGCTCGAGAACTTTGCCGCGCTGATGCGCGACGAGGACACGAGCGCACAAGTGCTGCGGCGTCGTACCGATCTTGACGAGAAGCTGGCGCCGCCATGGTCAGGCGAGCCGGCAGATCGCCGCGTGCGCGGTCGCGATCACGAACGGCGTCAGTCGGTTTCGCTCGCGCCGTCGAAACGACTCACGCGCTCCGCCTACGAGAAAGTCTTCCTGAAACTCGTCGGCGGCGGAAGTCTCCGCATCGGCGGCGAGCGATTGACGCCGGTGAAGGTTCAGGGTTGGTATCACTCGATCTTCCGCAATCAGCGCGGCGAAGAGCGCATGCTTTCGATCGATCAGTTGCTCGCGCATCTAGGTTCGTGGGAGTAGCTGGCACATTTTCCGCTATCCGCACAATCGTCCCGACTCGCTCGGGAGACGCTGGCGAAGTAAGAGGCGCGCCGATAATCCCCAAGGGGTCGGCGCGCTTCGTGTTTTTGCACAACAAAAAAGGCCGCGACGTGCGCGGCCTTTTGTTGTTTCGTATGAGATTGAATGCGTTAAACCGTGACCGCTTCGGCGACACCCGCCGCACGACGCAGCGTTTCCGCCTTGTCCGTCGCTTCCCAGGTGAACTCCGGCTCGGTGCGGCCGAAGTGGCCGTATGCCGCGGTTTTCTTGAAGATCGGGCGCCGTAGCTTGAGTGATTCGTTGATTCCGCGCGGCGTCATCAGGAAGTTCTCGCGGACGAGATCGATGATGCGTTCCTGCGAGATCTTTTCCGTACCGAACGTATCGACGTACACCGACACTGGATCGGCAACACCAATCGCATACGCGAGCTGCACTTCGACTTCGTCAGCGAGGCCCGACGCCACGATGTTCTTGGCGATGTAGCGCGCCATGTAGCACGCCGAGCGGTCGACCTTCGTGGGATCTTTGCCCGAGAACGCTCCGCCGCCGTGACGTCCGCGGCCACCGTAGGTATCGACGATGATCTTGCGTCCGGTCAGGCCGGTGTCGCCCTGCGGTCCGCCGGTCACGAAACGGCCCGTTGGGTTGATGTGGAACTTCGTCCGCTCGTCGAGAAGCTCGGGCGGAACGACCGGTCGGATGACCTTCTCGATGATCGCTTCGCTCAGATCGCCGTGACCGATGCTCGGCGAATGCTGCGTCGAAACGACGATCGCCGCAGCGCGGATCGGGCGCTTTCCTTCGTACTCGATCGTGACCTGCGACTTGCCGTCAGGGCGGAGGAAGTCGAGCTCGCCCGCCTTCCGCACCTCGGACAGCCTGCGCGCCAGCTTGTGCGCGAGCATGATCGGGAGCGGCATCAACTCCGGCGTCTCGCGGCATGCGAAGCCGAACATCAGCCCCTGGTCGCCCGCGCCGCCGGTGTCAACGCCTTGGGCGATGTCAGGCGACTGCGGATCGATCGAGGAGATGACCGCGCAAGTCTCGCTGTCGAAGCCGTACTTGGCCCGCGTGTAGCCGATCTCTTTGATCGTGTTGCGCACGATCGACGGAAAATCGACGTACGTCTTCGTAGTGATCTCGCCGGAGATCATCGCCAGACCGGTCGTCACGAGCGTTTCGCAGGCAACGCGGCCGAGCGGATCTTCCGCGAGAACAGCGTCGAGAATCGCGTCCGAGATCTGGTCCGCAATCTTG
>DATAMS010000025.1:0-12773 GCA_036260495.1 Thermoanaerobaculia bacterium | reverse complement strand
CAGGTTGGTCATGCCGATGACGTCGACGCCCCAGGTGCGGTAGAGATTCGATTCGGCGCGCGTCGAGAACTGCGGGCCTTCCATGCAGAGGTAGACGCCGCCTTCGTGAACGCGCGCGCCAACTTCGCGGGCGACCTCACTCATCGCTCCGGAGACGGCGGTGCAGATTGGGTCGGCGAAACCGACGTGCGCGACGATGCCGTTGCCGAAGAACGTGTCGGGGCGATGGCGCGTGCGGTCGATGAACTGGTGCGGAAAGACGATGTCGGTCGGCGCGTATTCGAGTTTCATCGATCCGACGGCGCTGGCGGAGAGAATCGTGTGAACGCCCAGGAGCTTGAAGCCGAAGATGTTGGCGCGGTAGTTCAATTCGCTCGGCGTGAAGCGGTGCCCGCGGCCGTGCCGCGAGAGGAAGGCCACGCGCACGCCGTCGATCTCGCCGATGACGTAGGCGTCTGACGGATCGCCGAACGGCGTCTCGATGCTGCGTTCCTCGAGGACGGTCAAGCCTTCCATTTGGTAGAGGCCGGAACCGCCGATGATGCCGATGGTTGCGTTCGTCATTTGCTCTTCTCTCTATGCGTGCCTCGCGGCATCCTCGGGATAGAAACGCCGCATCGACTCTTCGATCGCTTCGGCCACGCGGATGGCCAGCTCCACCGCGGCCAGGCCATCCTCGCCGCTCACGAGCGGGCGCGTTCGCGTGCGCGCGCACGCGAGGAACGCTTCGAGCTCGGCGCGCAGCGGCTCCTGCTTGTTCACGACGATATCGATCGGAACGATCGTTTTGCCCGACAGGCCGTAGCCTTTCACTTCCTGCTCTTTTGTATCGACGGAGATGTAGGCCTCGCGGCTGAAGAAGCGGATCTTGCGCACACGGTCCTGCGACACGCGGCTGGCCGTCAGGTTGGCGATGGCGCCATTCTCGAGCTCCAGGCGGACGTTGGTGATGTCGACCTTATCGGTAAGTACCGCCACGCCGACCGCGCGCACGTCGACCACGCGTTGGCCGAGGAGTGAGAGCACGAGGTTGAGGTCGTGGATCATCAGGTCGAGCAGGACGTCGATATCGAGCGAGCGTCCGACGAAAACGCCGAGGCGCTGCGCTTCGACGAAACGAACTTCGTGCAGCAACGGTGCAACCGCCATGATCGCGGGGTTGTATCGCTCGACATGGCCGACCTGCAGGATGCGATCACGTGACGCAGCCAGATCGATGAGGCGCTGCGCGTCCTCGACCGCTGGCGTGATCGGCTTCTCCACCATCACGTCGCAACCAGCTTCGATCAACTGGCGCGAAACTTCGTAGTGCGTGATGGTTGGCGTGGCGACGATCGCGCAATCGATCTCGCGCGCCAGCGCTTCAACCGACGCAAACCGTTTCAGCTTCAGGTTCTCCGACACCTCGGCGGCGATGGCATCGTCCGTCTCGACGAAGCCGGCGACCTCCGCCTCCGGCATCTCGGTGAGAATGCGGGCGTGGAGGCGTCCGAGGTAGCCGGTGCCGACGACACCAACCCTCATCGGATGATGCCCCGCTTTGATTCGCGCACGAACTCGACGAGATAACGCGCCTCGGGAAAAAGGCCAAGCTCTTCCTCGATCTTCGCCAGCGCCGTTTCGACGTTCAGTTTGGAGCGAACGAGAATGCGATAGGCGCGTTGCAGCGCTTCCACCGTCTCTTTCGAAAAGCCTTTGCGCTCCAGACCGATGGTGTTGATGCCGTAGCTTCGGTTGTCGCGGCTGGCCACGGTTTTCGCGTAGGGCATGACGTCCTGCGTGATCATCGAGCCGCCGCCGATGAACGCGTGCTCGCCGACGCGGCAGAATTGATGGACCGCGCTGAACGCGCCGATCGTGGAGAAGTCTCCGATCTCGACATGGCCTGCCAGGGTGGCGTTGTTGGCGAAGACCGTGTTTGACCCGACGTGGCAGTCGTGCGCAACGTGCGAATAGGCCATGAAGAAGTTGTCAGAGCCGATCGTGGTCTTGCCGCCACCGCCGGTCGTCCCGCGGTTGATGGTGACGAACTCGCGGAAGACGTTGTCGTTGCCGATGGCGAGCTCGGTGTGCTCGCCCCTGTATTTGAGATCCTGCGGCGGACCTCCGATCGATGCGTGGCCATAAAACTGATTGCGCTCGCCGATCACGGTCGGACCTTCGACGCGCGTGAACGGGCCGATGACCGTTCCGCTGCCGATGGTGACGTTCGCGCCGATGATGGCGTAGGCGCCGACGACGACATCCGATGCGATGGATGCATTGCTGCTGACGATTGCTGTCGAATCGATCTCCGGCATCGTCATCACTCCGGCCTGTCGATCAGAACGCTGAACAGTTCTGCTTCGGCGACGAGCTGGCCGTCAACTGTTGCTTTACCGTGGATTTTGACCGAGGTCGAACGGCGATGCAGGACGACGCACTCGAGTTGGAGTTGATCGCCGGGAACGACCGGCTTGCGGAATCGCGCTTTGTCGACGCCGCCGAAGAGGAAGAGCTTTTTCTCGCGGTCAGGCATTTCGCGAAGACCGAGAATGGCCGCGCATTGGGCCATCGCCTCGACGATCAAAACGCCCGGCATGACCGGGGCGCCAGGAAAGTGGCCCTGAAAAAACTGTTCGTTGGCGGAGACGTTTTTCAGGCCGACGATCCGTTTTCCGTCTTCGATCTCGAGGACGCGGTCGACCAGCAGCATCGGGTAGCGATGCGGCAGGATCTTCATGATTTCAGTGATGGTGAGCATGGTTACCTCGGTGGAAGGATGAGTGATGAGTGGCATGCAGTCGTTCATCACTCATCGCTCAGTGTTGAATCCTTTTGCGAATCCCGTTTGCGACGAACAAGGCGCCGTAACATCGCCTCGCGCCTCGCAAACTCCCGGAAAGGCACAGCGGGAATGCCCATGACTTTCGCGCCGTCGGGAACATCATCGAGCACGGCGCTTTTTGCGGCGACCTGCACGCCGTTGCCGATTTTCAGATGTCCCGCAAATCCGGACTGGCCCGCGACGACGACGCCGTCGCCAAGCTCGGTCGATCCGGCGATTCCGACCTGGGCGACGAGCAGGCAGTGGCGGCCGACTTTCACGTTATGCGCGATCATCACGAGGTCGTCGATCTTCGTTCCGTCACCGATGACGGTCTCGCCGAGGGCGGCGCGGTCGATCGTGCAGCCGGCGCCGATCTCGACGTCGTCGCCGATGCGCACGATGCCGATCTGCGGGATCTTGTGGTGCCGTCCGCCCTGCGTGGCGAAGCCGTAGCCATCCGCGCCGATGACGACGCCGCTGTGAATGATGCAGCGTTTGCCGATGATGGAGCGGTCGTAGATGGAGACCTGCGGATAGACGATGGTTCTTTCGCCGATCACCGATCCCGATTCGATGGTGACGTTCGGGAAGATGGCGGCACCGTCGCCCAGAATCACGCCGGCTCCGATCGTGGAGAAGGGGCCGACAGCAACGCCAACGCCGATCGTTGCCGTCGCATCGATCGAAGCGAGCGGCGAGATTCCCTGCGGCATCGGCCGGCGATCGAAGTATTTCGCGACGACGCTGGCCATCGCAAAGTAGGGATTGGCGACGCGGATGAAGCGTTCGTCGTCACCCGGCAAATCGTCGCTTACGAGGATGGCCGCGGCGCGCGTCGAGGCAAGTTGCGGCGCGTATTTCGGATTGGAGAGGAAGCTGAGCTGCGTCGTTCCGGCCTCGGCGAGCGGCGCGACGCCGTCGACACTTCCTCCGTCCGGACCGGCGTAGCGGCCGCCGGTAAACGCCACAATTTCTGAGATTGGAACGGCGGGCATCGGGGCGGGCATTGTATGCCGCACGAAACGAAAAAAGCCTCCCGGGTGGGAGGCTTTTCGCGTGACGCGCGTGCTGTGAAGGTTACGGCTTCTTCGGAGCGGCCGGCGCGGCGCCGGTGTCGCTGAAGCGCTTGATGACGGTGTCGGTGATGTCGATGGCGTCGGACGCGTAGACGAGTCCGGACTCGAACTTGTTGAAGATCGCGGCCAGACCCATCTCTTTGCCAACGGCGTCGATGACCGGCTTGATCTTGGCCTCGAGGTCCTGAAGAGTCTTGTCGCGGGCTTCACCGACTTCGCGATCTGCATCCTGCGCGAAGCGCTGGGCGGCGATCTTCTTGTCGGAGAGCTGCTTGGCCATGTCGGTCAGCTTGTCTTCGCTGAGGGTGAGCTTCTTCGTGTTGATGTCGTTATCGAGCTTCGCGATCTCTTCGTTCATGGCCGTAGCCTTGGCGATACGGTCGTCCTGCATCTTCTTGAGGCGTTCGTAGGCAGCCTTGCCTGGTGCTGAGCTCATGAGCACCTTGTTGACGTCGATCACGGCAAAGCGAGCCGGCGCACTCTGCGCAAACATGGGCGCCGCGAGCGCTGCCACCGCGAGCGAAATGAGAAGCTTCTTCATGAAAATCTCCTTAATTTGTTTGGGGCGCGTGGACGACCGCTAAATCGCCGCGCGTTTAGTACGTATTCCCGATGGTGAAGTTGAAGGTCTTGAACTGATCACCCGGCTTGGAAACCGGATTGATGGCGTAGATGAATCGGATGGGGAACTGAAAAACGGGCAGGAAAATGCGCAACTCCATGCCGGTCGAGTACCGAAGCTTTCGCGGATCGAGGTTGTCGAGGTATCCGTACGCCCAGCCGCCATCTCCAAAGAACACGAGGCGCAACGGGTCATTGATCTTGACGACGTATTCGGTGTTGAAAAACACCTGCTTGTAACCGCCGGCGACCTGGGTCACCCCGTTCACCGTCTCCTTCGGGCCAAGCGTGCCGTATTCGAAGCCGCGCACCGAATACTCCCCGCCGACGAAGAAGCGCTGACCTTTCGGAACGCAGAGTTTGCTGTTCTGTTCAAAATTGTCGTACGTCAGCAAGCAACCTTTTCCGTAGTCGAGAGGCCTCAGATAGCCGAGATCGACGTTGACGTTAAACGACGATTTCTTCGAGATCTTGAAGTACTTCGTCGCCGCGAAGGTCGGGCGGATGGCGTGGATCGTGCCGCCGAGAGGACCGCCGGCGAACGACACTCCCATGGCCACGCGCGCGCCCCGCGTGGTGTCAAACGGGTTGTCACGCGAATCATAGGAATAGGACGGGCCGATCGACGACGAGGTGTAGGTCGCGTCGAGGATATCGGAAATGGGGACGTTGCCGTTGGCGTCCGGCGCCACGTTCGTCTCTTCATGAGTCTTCACATGCTCGAGTCCATAGACGAGCGAGAGGCTGTCGAATCGATGCAGCCGGTATCCGTATGCGATCGAGCCGCCCTTGCTTTGCTCCTGATATCCGATCGAGAGCGGGTAGTTGGTGTCGCGGTTGAAGAGTGAGATGCCGAGGCTGTTCGGCGTGTCCATGAACCAGGGATCGGAGTAGGAGAGCGAGTAGAAGTTCTGGCGGTTGCCGCGCTGAAAACTGAGGCCGAGATTTTCCCCTTCGCCGAGGAAGTTGCGCGTCGAGAACTGCGTCTGAATGAAGAACCCAGTCCCCTCGGAATACCCGCCTCCGAACTGGACGTCGTTCTTGCCTTCTTCCGTTCCCTTCACGGTCACATCGACCGTTTTCTTGTCCTGGTTGACCTTGAAGTCCGGGTTGTCGTTGACCTTGAAGTAGCCGAGCTGGCCGAGCTTGTAGATCGACTGCTTGAAGGTCTCCATGTCCATGATCCCCCCCTCATCGAGGAAGATCTCGCGGCGGAGAACTTTGTCTTTCGTAGTGTTGTTGCCCTGGAACTCCAGCCGTCCGAGGCGGAACTGATCGCCTTCGTAAACCTGGATGTGTACGTCGACGACGTTGGCGTCCTTCTCGACGTACTCGGGATTGATGTAGGAGTAGATGTAGCCGCGAGCGCGATAGATCTCATCGATCGCGTCGATGCGGTCCTGAATGACTTTGCGCCGGATGACGTCGCCCTTCTTCAGCGGGAAGTTGCCGGTGAAGGCGTCGGCCTTGAGCAGCGTGGCGCCGGTGACGGTCACTTCGCCGAGGTGATGAATCGTCCCTTCCTTGATCGGGATGGTGATGCTGACGCGCTGCTTCTTCACTTTGCCGGTCGTGACGATCTGTGGCTCGCCGAACGCGACGCTCGTGTATCCGAAGTCCTGGTAGTAGTTCTTGATGTGCTCGAGATCTTCGTCGAGCTTGGAAGGGATGTAGAGGTTCTTCTTCCGGATCCAGGTGACGATGTTGTTTTCCTTCACCTCTTTCATCTGCCGGCGAAGGACGCGCGTGGAGAAGTGATTGTTGCCGGTGAAGTAGACGCGGGCGACCGTGGCTTTGATGCCTTCGCTGACGTTGAAGACGATCTTCTTCTCGCCGTCGTTCATGTCTTCCGTGGTCGTGTCGACCGTGACGCCTTCGAAGCCGCCCTCGGAATACGCTTTCTTGATCGACTCGGCGGCCCGGCGCACCAGCGTCTGCTCGACGGTGTTGCCGACATGAAGGTCGATCTTGTCCTTGTCGAGCTGTTCGTTGATCTTGGCGGTGTTCAGCTCTTTGTTGCCGCGGTACTCGACGGCGCCGATGCGCGGCCTCTCTTTGACGACCGCGCGAACGATGACGCCGCCGTTCGGAGCGGTGTCCGTTTCGATACGGATGTCGTCGAAAAGGCCGGTCTGCCAGAGGTTGAGGAAGTTGCGCTGAATCGCGGCGGGATCGTAGGCATCGCCCTGGTTCACGCCGAGGTAGACGCGAATCGTGTCGGTGGCGACGGTAGTGTTGCCGGACGCTTCGAAGCGCTCGATCCGTTTGCCGGTCAGTGCTCCCGGTTGGGGCGTGACCGGCGAGGGAGCGGGCGACAGCACCGGCTCGCTAGAAATGTGACCGGCGTCCGGGCGATCGATGATCGTGCCGGGCTTCGGTTTGGCGGGAGTCTGCGGTTCGGGCGGAGCGGTTTGCGCGAGAGCGCTCCCTGCAACGAGGCCCGCCGCGAGGCAGATAGCGACGATTCGATTCATAGTTGTATGTTGAGGATCGGGACCGGCTCCGACTGGCCGGACGCGTAACCTGGAGCACTTTCAGCCTGTCGACCTATTGACGTGCGAACCGGGACACAGGTCACGCGGGAGCCCACAACAGACCAAAGCGGCGGCGCATTCTAGCAAACTGACGAGCCGGCCAACCGCTTTTCAGGCGTAGGTGGCCCGCCCGCCGCCAAACGACCAGTTTTCCTTCGTGACCTCGATCAGCGAGACGACCACGTCGTCCGGCCGTATGCCCAAGGCTTCGAGACGTTTGGCGATGTCCGCGTAGAGGTTTTTCTTCACTTCCACGGTCCGTCCCGCGTTCAGCGTGATCTCGATGACGACGATCTCGTCAGACCGGCTCACGCCTCCGTACGAAGGATGCGCAACGATCTGATTTCCTTCGAGGCGGTGAAGGATGTGAAAGCGATCGTCCGGCGGAACGTTGGCCTCAGCGACCAGCGCTTCGTGGACCGCGTCGCTGATGGTGTGAAGGGCAGGTTCGGTGATGTTACGGCGTACGTAGATTTTGACGAGAGGCATGGTTGGGGAGTTTAGCTGACGACGTGTTCTCAGGCTGGAAGATCGGCAACGAGCGAAAGACCAGGCTTTCCCGCTTCCATTCGAGCCCGGCGCCAACGGTTTGGCGCGCTGTCGATCATCGCTAGCAAGAATTCGTCGCTGTAACCCGAATTTATGTTTCTACGAATCTTCTCAAAGCTTACTTTCGTGAACTGCTTCGCACGGAGGTAATTGAGAATGTGCGTCGCGGCGCGATCGAATTGGGTGACGTCGAGCGACGGCGTATCCCAGCCGCCGGGAAGCTGCACCTGGATATTTTCAACGCACCACTGGACTTTCCGCTCGAGCTCGCGTTTTAGCGTGGCAATGCTTTGACCGTACACGATGTGCGGGAAGTGTTGCAGATCGAATGGAATGTCGGCAGCCTCGCGAGTTAGAAGAATCACGGACTTCCGCACACCGTGTGCGTACCCGACCTCGTAGAACACGTTGGGGCTGCGGCCACTCATCTCGGCCACAACGATGTCAGCATCCTCCACCTGACGGTAGATCCGTTCGAGCATGTTCTCGAGAAAGATCTGCTCGTCGACTCTTTGGCAGGTCGCACCAGCGGCCTCGCACGCCGGCTTTATGCCCAACTCATACACGTCGCTCCACTCGGGAGCGAATTGCATAACGACAAAAACAAACGGCTTTTTCTTTTCATCTGGGTTCATCGGCCCTCCACCTTCCCGCATATCCAGCCATAGAGAGGGAGCGGCGTCAAACTTGCCCGTGAATAGACTTCGCTCACTGCGAAGTGGAAGGGGGCGTTGCTTGGAAAGAGACGCTGATCGGATTCTCACGATAGTAGCAGCGTGATCGCCGGCCGAAGGCGCCCGAGGCATCGTTCGCCGAGATGGCGGAGAGAGTGGGATTCGAACCCACGGTACGGGTTAACGTACACACGCTTTCCAAGCGTGCGCCTTAAGCCACTCGGCCATCTCTCCGTTTATCAACGCACACTCGTTAACGCTCTGAACGTGATCCTTGCGAAAATCCTGAAGGAGGCTATGCCAACCAACGCCCCGGCGCGTCGCCGCTGGCGGAGAGGGGGGGATTCGAACCCCCGATACCCGTGAAGGTATAACGGTTTTCGAGACCGCCGCGTTCAACCACTCTGCCACCTCTCCGTGTCAATCCAGCCGCTTGCGAAGACCTTGAAAGAACCCCTGCAGAAGTTTCCTTGACGCCTCGGCTTCCACACCGCTGATCACTTCCAGCCGGTGATTGAGCCTTGCATCCTGGACGAGATTTCCGAGCGAGCCACAGAAGCCGGCCTTCGGATCGAATGCTCCGAAAATCAGCTTCGCGACCCGTGCGTTGACGAGCGCGCCGGCGCACATCGCGCACGGCTCGAGCGTCACCACCATCGTCGTCCCTTCCAGACGCCAGTCGCCGATGACTCCGGCCGCCTGACGAATGGCGATCAACTCCGCGTGGCCGAGCGGGTCGCCCGACTCGCGCCGGTTGCTTCCTCGGCCGATGATCTGCCCGTCGCGATCAACGATGACCGCGCCCACCGGAATCTCGCCGGCTGCACCCGCCTGTTCTGCGAGCGCGAGCGCTTCCGTCATCCACTGAGTCTGATCCATAGATGATTGATTGATGACTTCTACCGGTGGCTTCTGCCTGGGTTCTGTCGATTCAACGTTCAAAGAGTAGAACGGCGGGCTCGCTGCCCGCCGTCGATTTGTTCCTGATTGGTGCACCCGGCAAGACTCGAACTTGCAACCTTCTGATCCGTAGTCAGATGCTCTATCCAATTAAGCTACGGGTGCGAGCAAGCGACGTTAACCGTCCGTTCGGAAAAGGCATTCCGGCCGGCCGCGGCGCGGGGGCGCATTCTAAGTCCCGCCTCGCCGCCGAGGCAAGCAAAAGAGCTTTACTTCGTCCACTCTTCTTGCGGTAGACTTTCGTTGCTCAGCAGCACGTTCACACCACCACGGTTGGCGACTGCCTGCCTACCCTTCCCCAGCCAACCGTGGTGGTGTGATGGTTTTTCATCATGCCGCTCGACAAAAAATCCTTCTACGCGCGAACGATGCACACGCCGGACTCGCCGGAGCGCGCTGCGCAACGAGCTGCCTTGCGCGAAGTCTCCAAACTTCTGCTTCCGCTGCATCGCGCCCTGATCGACGCCGCGAAAGAAGACTACGCGTTCGCCGTCGGTCCGATCGAGAAACCAGCGCAGCTCCTCCAGCTTCTCACCGACGATCCGTTCTTCGCGTGGTTGAAGCCGGTGACGTCGCTCATCGTCGACATCGACGAGATGGCGCGCACCGACTTCGAGGCTTCGGACATCGCCACCATCGCTGACCGCCTCGATCTGCTTTTCGGACCGAAAGCCGCCGAGGACTTCGCGCAGCAGTACGTGCCGATGCTCCAACGCAACGTCGACGTTGCCATGAGTCACGCCGCCATTCGCAAAGCTTCCGCGTTGCTGCGTGGCTGAGCTCGTATCATGACTTGCTGCGCATCCGTCTGCGCGTAGTAGGATTCGTCGCCCATACCGATGAAGGAGGCTCCTTTGAAGACCACCATTTACGCGTTTCTCGTCCTGGCCATCGCCGCGTGTACGCCGGCGAGCACCGCAAACACCGATACAGCCGTGACGTCCGCATCGACGACGAGCGCATCGACCACCACCGCATCTACGACCGAGGCCAGCGTTACGTCGCCGGCATCACCGACTACAGCCGCAGCAGAGGAGAGCAAGCCCATGAGCGCATACCAGAACAAAGTCGCCGAGTTGCACACCAGCGCGGGCGAGATCGACATCCGCTTCTTCCCCGACGTCGCGCCGAATCACGTCAAGAACTTCATCGATCTGGCCACGAAAGGCTTCTACAACGGTACGAAGTTTCATCGCGTCATCCCCGGCTTCATGATTCAGGGCGGCGATCCGAACACGGTCTCCGGCTCGCCGTCGACCTGGGGCACAGGCGGATCGGGTAAGAACGTAGCAGCCGAGTTCAACTCCATCTCGCACAAGCGCGGCATCGTGTCGATGGCACGGTCGAACGATCCCGACAGCGCTTCCTCGCAGTTTTTCATCGTCACCAGCGACTCACCCTTCCTCGACAAGCAGTACACAGTCTTCGGCCAGGTGACGAAAGGGATGGATGTCGCCGACAAGATCGTGAACGCGCCGAAAGGTGCACAGGATCGTCCGAACACTCCGACCTCAATCGACAAGATCGTCATCCGCGACGCGAAGCCCGAAGAGCAGGGACCGGCGCCGAAATAAGGCTGCCATCCTGGCCGTGCAGACTGCGGGATCCGTTGATGTCACGCAGTCTGCATGAGCCGCCGGGTGTGATGACGGAAAACGCTGAACTTCCGGCGGAGCTGAGCGCCGCGCTGCAGTCGTGGCTCGGCGAGGGCTGGTCGGCTTCACGCCTTACCGGTGATGCCTCGATGCGCATTTACTACCGCGTCACCTCGGGCGACGGAAACGTGTGCATGCTGAGCTGGTATCCGCCCGAGGTGCGGCACGATCTGGATCGGGTGCTCGCGGCCTATCGTGCAGCATCAAAACACGCCTACCTGCCGAAACTGATGGAGCACAACGACGCGGCCATGCTGCAGCAGGACGTCGGCGACCAGACGCTTTTCGATCTGCTGCATCGCGACCGGGAAGAAGGCGTCGGCTGGTACCGAAAGGCCATCACGCTGCTCGCATATTTTCAGAAGGCCGGCGCCGTCGACATCAACCCGCCGTTCACCGGCGACTTCTTCTTCAACGAGTTGGAGATGTCGCGCGAGTTCTACGTCGAGAAGCTCATGAGCATGAGTCCGGAGGCGGCGCAGCCACTGAAACCGTTGCTCCGAAAGCTGGCCGATAACCTCTCACGGCATCCGTACGTGCTTTGTCACCGTGATTATCATGGCCAGAATATTCATAGCTTTAACGACAAACTTTATCTGATCGACTATCAGGATCTCAGAATGGGTCCGGACACATACGACATCGCCTCGCTCCTGCGCGACCGCGGCGTGGCCCGCATCCTGGGCGAAGAGACGGAGCTCGAGCTCGTCGATTACTATGCGGAGTGGCGCGTGCATGGGTTGCCGGCGCGCTCCGAGCTTCCGCAGGGCGAGCGGCGATCGATGCGCCGCCGCTATTTCGAGACCCTCCTGCAGCGCTCCATCAAAATTCTCGGCACGTTTTCCAAGCAGCCGCTCACCCGCGGCCGCATGTGGTATCTCGACTTCATCCCGCCGACGCTGGAAAGCGTCCGTCGCTGCATCGAAGAGCTGCCTGAATACGGGCCGCTCGCCGCGCTGCTTCCGATGGACTTTTCATTGGCCGAAGCGAGGGAGCGAGCGGAAAGGATCCATCATGGCTCAACATAAAATCACTCTTCTTCCGGGCGACGGAATCGGCCCGGAAGTTACTGCCTCCGTCGTATCGATCATCGAGTGTGCGGGCGTCGACGTGGAGTGGGAGAAGTTCTTCGTCGGCGCGGAAGCGCTCTCCCGTTTTGGCGATCCGCTTCCTGGCGATGTGCTCGAATCGATCCTTCGTAACAAAGTCGCGCTCAAGGGACCGGTCACGACGCCGATCGGCACTGGCTTCTCATCGATCAACGTGCGGCTGCGGAAAACGCTCGACCTCTACGCCAACCTGCGGCCGGTGAAGTCGATGCCGAACATCATCACGCGCTACGAGAACGTCGACATCATCGTCGTCCGCGAAAACACGGAAGACCTGTACAGCGGGCTCGAACACGAGGTCGTGCCGGGCGTCGTCGAGTCGATCAAGATCATTACGGAGAAGGCGTCAACGCGCATCGCCAAATTCGCCTTCGAGTACGCGCGCACACATGGCCGCAAGCGCGTGACCGCGGTGCACAAGGCGAACATCATGAAGCTCTCCGACGGCCTGTTTCTGCAGTGCTTCCGGAATGTTGCCAAGGAGTATCCAAACATCGAAGCGGACGACAAGATCGTCGACAACCTCTGCATGCAGATGGTCATGAATCCGATTCAGTTCGACGTGCTGCTGCTCGAAAACCTCTACGGCGACATCGTCTCCGATCTTGCCGCGGGCCTGGTCGGCGGACTCGGAGTCGTGGCCGGCGCAAACATCGGCGAGAACGGCGCGGTGTTCGAAGCCGTGCACGGAAGCGCGCCCGACATCGCGGGGCAGAACAAGGCCAATCCGCTGGCTTTGCTGCAATCAGCGGTTCAGATGCTGCACCACATCGGCGAGTCGGGCGC
>DATAMS010000712.1:0-3917 GCA_036260495.1 Thermoanaerobaculia bacterium | reverse complement strand
CTCCAGGATCTCAAAGTCAAACTGTTCGCGGACGGCGCCGACAAAGCCGGGATGGTCGAGATGTATCGCAAGCCATTCGTCAAAGGCTTCACGACGAATCCGACGCTGATGCGCAAGGCCGGCATCACCGACTACCGCGGGTTCGCGCACGAGATTCTGGCGGCGATTCCCGACCGGCCGATCTCGTTCGAGGTCTTCTCCGACGAGTTTGACGAGATGGAACGGCAGGCGCGCGAGATCGCCACGTGGGGACCGAACGTCTACGTCAAGATTCCGATCACGAACACGCGCCGCGAGCCCTCGTACGAGCTCGTTCGCGCGCTTTCGCACGATGGTGTGAAGGTGAACGTGACCGCGATGATGACGCTCGATCAGGTTCGCGCGATCGCGGACGCGCTTCGCGGCGGCGCGCCGAGCAACGTATCCGTCTTCGCGGGCCGTATCGCCGATACCGGACGCGATCCGATGCCGATCATGTCCGAGTCGGTACGCATCCTCGCCGATGTGCCGGGCGCGGAACTGATCTGGGCCAGCCCGCGTGAGTTGCTGAACGTCTTCCAGGCCGACGAGATTGGCTGCCACATCATCACAGCGACGAATGACATCCTCAAGAAACTCGACCTGATCGGACGCGACCTTGCCGACTATTCGCTCGACACGGTGAAGATGTTTTTCAACGATGCCGCGCAGGCGGGGTTTGCACTCGACGTGACCGCGTCCGCGCCGCGATGAGGCGCGGGGGAGTCGCCGGTCGGGAGTCGGGGGTCGGAACGGAGTAAGCTCGGTCTCTTCTCCGGCACCCAACACTGATCGCCTGATATGGATCATCGTCCATGCGGAGTTGTTCCGGACGCAGTTTCGGAGTTGGCGCTGGAGAGTTGGATCAAGTGAAAACGATTTCCTCTCCGACTCCTCCGACTCCCGACTCCCGACACCCCACGCCCGCCATCGTCTGGGCCGAGCTTTTCCTCGTTCTGCTCCTCGCGCCGTTGCTGGCGTTCCCGCCGCTCGGACATCCCTGGCTGCTGCTTCTGCCGTTCCTTCTTCCGGTGCTGTGGTTGATCAAAGCGCCGCCGGTCACACCTCTCAACGGATCGCTTCTGCTTCTGCTTGCGGCCGTTCTGCTCAGTCTGGCGGCGAGTTTCGACATCGCCTACAGCACGAGCAAAGTTCTCGGTGTCGTCCTCGGCGTAGCAGTTTTTTTTGCCGTCGTGCGCGTCCTCTCCTCGAGCGGCGCACTGGATATCGCGATTGAAACCTACGCTGCTGCAGGCGGCGCACTTGCGGCGATCGGCGTTCTCGGGACGAACTGGATTGGCAAAGTCGGTGCGCTGCAGAGTCTTGCCGCGCGCATGCCGGCCGTGATTCGGGGAGTGCCGGGGCAGCAGGAAGGCTTTCAGCCAAACGCGATCGCAGGAGCGTTGCTCTTTTTCATCCCGCTGCAGCTTGCGCTCGCGGTCAGCGGACGGCGGCGCATCCTGGCCGTGCTGCTACTTCTCTTCACCTCGGGCGTTTTTCTATTGACGCAATCGCGCAACGCGTGGCTCGGTCTCGCGGTGGCGATGGCCGCGTGGGCGATCTGGCAGAGCCGCGGACGGCTGCGGCTTGCCGTGATCGGAATCGTCGTCGTCGCGATCCTCGGCGGCGCGGCGTTCTGGACCTACGGCAATTCGCGCCTCAGCGAGCGTGTCGTGGGCGGCGGACTTTCGAGCGACGTGGAGAGCCGCGTCGAGTTGTGGTCGCGCGCCATCTACATGATCGAAGACTTCCCGTTCACCGGCGTGGGCATGAACGATTTTCGTCGCGTCATGCCGGTGATGTATCCGGCACTTTTCACGCCGCCGGAAACGGACATTGCCCACGCGCATAACCAGTTACTCAACACGGGTGCGGAGCTTGGTATCCCCGGCCTCGTCGCATACATCGCGATTTTGCTGGGCGCCGCGGCGATGCTGGTGCGAACCTTCCGCACGACGAGTGACGCGCGGCTGCGCTGGATCGCCGCAGGCCTCGGCGCCGGATTCCTGGCGTTCTTTGGATTCGGAATGGCGGATGCGATCGCACTCGGCGCCAAGCTGGGCATCGTTTTCTGGGCAGCGTTGGCACTCGTCGTTGCCGTGGACGCGCGAAACCGGGAAGCGTTGTCGTGATCGATTGGTGGTTCGTCGTACGGCACGCGGTCTGGATCACCGGCGCCGCGATCGTCGTCGCTTCGTGGAGTTTCCAGCGGGCGCTCGTGTCGCGCTATGCATTCGCCGGCGCGGCGATGTTTTGTGTGGGGATGGCGTCGGTGAGCCGTTGGTGGGAAGCCGTTCTCTGGCTTGCGCTCCCGTTCGTTCTGCGATGGAAAACACGGAACTAGAAATCGACTGGCGCGGCCGGCTGCGCCGCGCGCTGCCGCAGATCGTCATCGGCGCGGTCATCGGGATCGCCACACTGATGCTGGCCGTGCGTGGCGTCGATTGGCCCGCCGTGCGGAGCGCGCTGCTTCACACGCGCGGCAGCATGATCGTCCTCGCTCTTTTGTCCGTGACGGCCGCCATTTCGCTGTCCGTCGTTCGCTGGCGGCTGCTCTTTTTTCCTGCGCATCGGCAGCTCAGTTGGCGCGGTCTGGCCGGCGCAATTCTCATCGGACAGACTGCCAACATCGTCATTCCCGCCCGCGCCGGCGAGCTGGCCCGGATTTACCTCGTCGGTAGCCGCGAGGGAGTCAGCAAGGCGCAGGTGACGGCGACGATCGTGGTCGAGAAAGTCGCCGACCTGGCGGTGTTCGCGGTGGCGATCGGCCTTGCGCTCGCCGGCATGGCCATGCCCGAGTGGATGTCCCGCTCCGGTGCGGCGTTGGTGGCGGTGGCCGCGGTGCTGGTCGTGGCCACGGTCGCGCTGACATTCTGGAGCGAATCATTGCTGCGGTTCCTCGAGCGCCTGGCCGGGCGTCTTCTTCCTGCGAAATGGGCGCGCCGCACCATCGGTGTCGCCGATGCCGCGCTCGAAGGGTTGCGCGCGTTGCGCGACTGGCGGCTCGGGCTCGGCGTCTGGCTCCTTTCCGGTGCGATTTTCTTTCTGTCGGTAATGAACAACTATCTCGTCTTCGAAGCGATGCGGCTGCCCCTCTCGCCCGTCGCAGCGTTGTTCCTGACGATCGTGTTGCGCATTGGCGTCGCGCCGCCGTCGCTGCCGGGACGTCTTGGGCTGTTCCAGTATCTGGTCGTGCTGGCGCTGGCAATGTTCCACATCGATCGAACCGCCGCGCTCACGTATTCGTTTGCGCTTTATGGCACAGCCGTTCTTCCGGTTCTGTTCGCGGGCGTCGTGTCGCTGTTCGCGATTCGGTGGACTCCGTTGCCACGCGTTGTTGCAGCCGGGGATTGATGCGTGCGCGTCTGGCTCCTTAATCCGTACGGGCCGATTCCGGGCGAGGGCTGGCGCGACTATCGGTTCACACTGATGGCACGCGCGCTGGCCGAACGCGGCCATGAGGTGACGTGGTTCACGGCCGCGTTTGCGCATCAGTCGAAGCAGCAGCGGGCGGCCGGGTGGGAACGGCGCGAGATCAGCGAGCGATTCGCGATCGAGCTCGTGCCAGCACCGTCGTATCGCCGCAATATCGGCGTGGCGCGGCTCTGGTTCGAGCACGTATTCGCGCGACGCGTCAGCAAGCGTGGCCGGACGTTGCCGCGGCCCGACGTCATCCTTGCCGCCGACCCACCGCAGTTTTGCGGCGCAGCGGGGCGTCGATTGGCTCGTCATCATCACGCCTCATTCGTCACCGACTGCTTCGATCTCTGGCCGGAGCTGTTCCTTGCCGCCGCTCCGTCTTCGTTGCGCTGGCTCGTGTCGATGGCCGCGATCCCGTTTCGAATGTTGCGGCGCCGCAATCTTCGCGCGACCTCGCTCGCGATCGCTGTCGCAGAGTC
>DATAMS010000708.1:0-2844 GCA_036260495.1 Thermoanaerobaculia bacterium | reverse complement strand
TAGGTTTTGGTCCGTTCTCCGTGGCCATCGGCGACTTCAACGGCGATGGGAAGAGCGATCTGGCCGTTGCAGGCGGCAACGTCTCGATTCTGCTCGGCACAGGGACAGGAACGTTCGGAGCGGCCACGAACTACACGGTAGGCGCGTATCCGCGCTCCGTGGCCATCGGCGACTTCAACGGCGATGGGCTGAGCGATCTGGCGACCGCGAACTCTACCTCGAACGACGTCTCGATTCTGCTCGGCACGGGGACAGGAACGTTCGGAGCGGCCACGAACTTCACGGTAGGTTTTGGTCCGTTCTCCGTGGCCATCGGCGACTTCAACGGCGATGGGAAGAGCGATCTGGCCGTGGCGAACTTCTTTGACGGCAACGTCTCGATTCTGCTCGGCACGGGGACAGGAACGTTCGGAGCGGCCACGAACTTCGGGGTAGGTATAGGTGTAGCTCCGCGCTCCGTAGCCATCGGTGACTTCAACGGCGATGGGCTGAGCGATCTCGCGACGGCGTACCCCAACGTCTCGATTCTGCTCAACACCTTCTGCCCTCCAACGGTGATGGCGATCAATCCAACCACTGGCCCCAAGGCTGGTGGCACAGTCGTCACGATCACAGGTACGAACTTCGTCGTCGGGGCGACGACGGTGGCATTCGGCGGCTCGGCCGGCACGAACGTCACCTGCGCGTCGATCACGCAATGCACGGCCACCAGCCCTTCCGGCAGCGGCACCGTCGATGTCACCGTGACGACCGCTGGTGGGACGAGCGCAACCTCCACCGCCGATCGGTTCACCTACCTTTTGCCGGTTCCCGCCCTCGGCGCGTTTGCGAAGATGCTGCTCGCGCTGACCGCCGCGATGATCGGGCTGTTCCTGATGAAGAAGGAGTAGGGATCTTGTTTCGCGCGGCGGTTGTTCAGGCGGCCGCCGCGCGAGTGAGAACGGTCCGCTCCCGATCTCAGCCCTTGCTGGCTTTGTATCGCAGCACTTTCACCTTCTCCATCGTCACCAGCCCATCGTCGATCATCTCGTCGAGGATCGGGATCAATCGTTCGATGTGCTCCTCGGTGTCGACGACTTCGACGACGACAGGCAGGTCGCTGGAGAGATCGAGCAGGTGCGTCGTGTGGACGATGCTGTTCGCGCCGAAACCGGACGATCCGCGGAAAGCTGTCGCGCCGGCGAAGCCTTCTTTGCGCAGGCGCTCCAGCAACGCGACCTCGAGCGGCTGATGCTTCCACACATCCGGTTCGCCGAAGAAAATTCGCACCATCACCTGATCGCCCGTCAACGTGCGCATCGTTACCTCCTCTTACCGGCCAACGATTAGCCGCGCCAGCGCCAGACCGGCCAGCCCGGCGATCAGACATCCGAAAAACGTCACACCGGCGTTGGCGATGCCAGTTCCCCAAGCCCCGGCGCGGAAGTAATTCGTCGTCTCGTAATTGAAGGTTGAGTAGGTCGTGAAGCCGCCCATCACGCCGGTCGTGAGCATGAGCCGCACATCAGGACGGATCAACTCGGTCGTCGAGGACATCTGCATGATGAATGCGATCAGAAACGATCCGAGGATGTTGACGATCAGCGTGGCGACAGGAAAGCCCGCGCCGAACGCCGCCGCGGCCCATAGCGACGTCAGATAGCGCGCCCCGGTTCCGATCGCGCCGCCGAGGCAGATGAGGAAGAAGCGCATGGTGTTAACTCCGGTACACTAGCATCCGACTGGTGGTTTACGTAGGTCGGACTCTCCAGTCCGACGCGATGACCAGTCGGACTAGAGAGTCCGACCTACGTAACCACACCCACGCGAAATGATCCACTTCTACCACGTCACGAAGCGCTTCGATCAGTACTCGACCGCGCTTCATGACATCACCTTTCACATCGAGAAAGGCGAGTTCGTTTTCCTCACCGGCGCGAGCGGCGCGGGGAAGTCAACGCTGCTGAAATTGATCCTGCGGCAGATGCAGCCGACTGAGGGACAGGTCGTCGTCAACGGGCGGAACTTGAAGGCGATGAAACGCGCGCATCTCCCGCCGTTTCGCCGCGAGATCGGGATGGTGTTTCAGGACTTCAAGCTCATCGAGCGGATGACCGTCTTCGAGAACCTCTCCTTCATCCTCACCGTCCTCGGGCTCGCGCCGCGCGAGCACAAGAAGCGCGCGTACGCAGCGCTGCGGGCTGTGAGCCTGCATCACAAAATGAACGCGTATCCGCTCCAACTTTCCGGTGGCGAGCAGCAACGCGTCGCCATCGCTCGCGCACTGATCAACGATCCGCTCGTCATCGTCGCCGACGAACCGACCGGGAACCTCGATCCCGATCTGACGCAGGAGATCATCCAGATTTTCAACGAAGCGAACCTGCGCGGATCAACGGTGCTGATCGCCACGCACGACCGCGAACTGATCGAGCGCAGCGGCCGGCGCGTCATCACGCTCGATCACGGCCGAATCACCGACGAGAAGGCGCCTGTGCCGCAACGCGCGCCGCGCGCCGAGACGCTGTTCGGGATCGGTGGCTGAACCGCGATGCCGCCGCGCGACGAAACGCTTCCGCGAAACACGTTCACGTATTTCTTCCGCGAAGCCAGCCGGCGGATGTGGGTGTCGAAGCGGACGAGCTTCGTGGCCATCGCCATGATCGCGATCTCGCTCCTGATCGTCGGCGGTTTCCTCCTCGTCGCCGACAACCTCGGGCGCGCGGTTGCGCAAGCCGAGGGGAAGTCGCGCGTGAATGTGTACTTCGATGTTGATGCCACGGCACCGCAGATCGCGACCGTAGATGCGTGGCTGGCTGCGCATCCCGACTTCACGTCGCGCCGTTTCGTTTCGAAAGAGGCTGC
>DATAMS010000669.1:0-5146 GCA_036260495.1 Thermoanaerobaculia bacterium | reverse complement strand
GGCGTTCGTCTTTGTGGGATTGTCGTACGTGCTGATGAGCGAGTACTTGTGCGCGTGCAGCAGCGGCACGCCTTCGGCACTGGCGAATTCATCGACGTGCAGCAGGCCGACGGCGTTCGGCGGATTCTCGGCCTTCGCCAGAAAGACGGTCTTGCCGGTAGTCATGTCGCGCATTTCGAGCGAGCGCGCGAACGGATGGAGATGAACGGCCGCGTAATGAAGCTTCGTATCGAACTGCAGGTTCATGAACCAACTGATGTCGCTGTGGTTCACCTGTTTGCCTGGTGGAACGATCCAGTGGCCGGTCATCTTGCGGCCTTGTGGGTCGACGTAATCGGCCGAGGTACTCGAGGCTTGCGGTGCGCGCGCGCCGATCAGGCAGCTCATGGTCCCGCTCATGTCATGACCGGCATCGGCGGGCGTGCTTGCCATTGATGCCATCGCCGGCATCGATGCCATCGAGTGCGCCAGCGCCAGCGGATTGTCGTCGAGCTGCACCATCCCCGAGGCGCCCACGTTGAAGAGAGGCTTAATGGGCGAGGTCAGATCGCGGGCGCGGACGTAATCGATCGTCACGCGATGCCGCACTTTCAGATTCTGCGGTTTCTCGATGTTGAGATTGAGAACCTGCGTGAAGAGCAGGAGCGGTTCGTTAGAGGCGAGCGGGAAGCCGAAGCCGTCGGGCACTTTCGCGGTCAGCATTCCCTGCGAGAGCGTCATCAAACGTGCTGCGGTCGGCCGGCGAAATCCGAAGAGTGCCTGATGCTTGCTGGGATCGAGGTCAACGTTGACGTGACACATCAACTCGGGAAGTTGCGGCGTCTTGCCATCCGCATCGACCATCTCCGTGCGAATGCCGGTGACCCACAGCAGCTCCGCGGGTGCGGCCGGATCGCCGAGGTAAACGCGCTCGACGCTCGAAGGGCCTTCCATCGAGTGATAGATCTTGTCGATCGTGTAGACGGGAGAGATGAACTGCTTCGATTGCTCCGATGTCGCGGCGAGACAAGTGGCGGCGATCAGAGTCGCGATGATGGCGAAGAGCACGCGGTTCATGTCGGGCGAAAGAGTAACACCTGGGCTGCGCGAATGGTTATCTGGACCAAGATGGCTGCGGTCGTATCGAGGACGACGTCGTGCCAGGTGCCGGTCCGCGATGGGATGAACGACTGGTGAAACTCGTCGATCGACGCAAGAAGCGCGGTTAGCACGATCGCGCCGATGGCCCAGCGCGGATTCCATCGTGGCCGCTCGCCTCGCAACGCGCGAAACGAGAGCGCGCTGAGGATTCCGTACGCCGTGACGTGACCGAGTTTGCGGAGGATCTGATTCAGAAGATCGAGCGCCGCCGGCGAGAGCGAGCGGCCGAGCCATGCGATGACGGTCTCGATCCAGCCGCCGGTGTGCGATGCCGAGAAGATGTCGCTCGATGCCGCCAGAATCATGGCGGCCCAGACGATGGGAGGAAGCCAGTAGTTGAGTTGGCGGCGCATGGGGTGGGTTGGTGGTTGCTGGGTTTCTGGGTTTCTGGGTTGCCTGGTTTCCGAGTTGCCGAGTTGCCGAGTTTCCGAGTTGCCCTGTTGTCCTGTTGCTCGGTTGCTGAGTTGCAGAGTTGCTCTTGGCTCGCCGAACTTGGTCTTGCGGTTGCGCCGTCGTGAAGTCGTTCTGCGAGACTCCGAGTCCGCGAACCCGGCAACCCGGCAACCTGGCAACGCGGCAACGCGGCAACCCGGCAACCAAGCAACTCATCAACCCAGGCAGTCCGCCACCAAACCCGCCAACCCTATAATGTCCTCCCCCAAACCCGGAGGCCTTTTCTTGAGCGAGTCGAAATCGCGTGTTCGGTTCACTGTCTACCAGCCGGGCCTTTCCCCGCAGCAGGTGACGCTTGGCGTTGACAGCATCACCCTCGGCCGCGCCTCGGACTGCACGATCCCGATCAAGGACCGATTCCTTTCGCGCAAGCATGCCGAGGTCGTTCACGAGCGCGGGTCGTGGTATGTGCGCGATTGCGGGAGCGTGAACGGCACCATGCTCAATGGCGTGAAGCTCGCCGAGACCGCGCTGCTTCATCCCGGCGACCGCATCGCCCTCGGCGACAGCGAAGTGGTCTTCCAATCCGACGTCACGACCTCGCAATTCATCGCCATCGACACCGATTCGCACGCCACCAATCTATCGATCTCGGTCGACGACGACGAGAAAGAGCGCAGCAGCGAGCGGACGCAGATTCTGTCGACGCTGGCGCTGGAGTTCCTCGCCGACCGGCCGATGTCCGAGCTTTTCGACTTCATTCTCGACCGCGTCGTGTTCCTCCTTCGTCCCACACGCGCCGCGATCGCGCTCCTCGGCGATGACCGCGTCTCGTTCGCGAATGTGAAGTTGCGCCTGCTCGACGCGACCGAGTCGAACGACCTGACGATCAGCAAGACCTTGCTGCACGAGGTCGTGGAAGGCCGCAAGGTCGTGTCGTATTTCGACAGCGCGCAGAACGAAAAGCTTGCCCAGGCGCAGTCGATCATCGCGCAGCGCATCCGCTCCGCCGTTTGCGCGCCGCTCCTCGTCGCCGATGCCGTCCTCGGCGTTCTCTACATCGATTACACCTCGGCACGCGGAGTCGTCGAAGAGGATGATGTCCGTCTTCTGGCGCAGATCGCGCGCTTTGCCGCCGTCACGCTCGAGCGCACGCGCCTGCGCGAGGAGGCGTTCGCCAAAGCGAAGATCGACGAGGAGTTGCGCACTGCGTACAAGATTCAACGCCGCCTGCTGCCGGACACGCTTCCCGAGATCGAAGGCTATCGTTTCGCCGGCACGAATCGTCCATGCAAAACCGTCAGCGGCGACTACTACGATGTGGTCACGCGCCCCGACGGGCGGATCTACTTCGTCATCGCCGACGTCAGCGGCAAAGGAATCACCGCGGCGCTGATCATGTCGAGCGTGGCCACAGCCTTCGCGATCTTCACGCGCACCGACCCGACACCGGCCGATCTTCTTCGCGAGATCAACGCGACGCTCGCTCCGAAAACGGCGCCATCAAAATTCGTGACGATGGTTGCGGGCGTACTCGATCCGAAGACGGGCGAAGTCGCATTCGCCAACGCCGGACATGTCTCGCCACTGGTCGTGTCGAAGAACGGCGTCGGCGTGATGAGCTCAACGGACATGGTCGTCGGCATTCTCGCGAACGCGCAGTACCGCAATCAGTCGCTCACGCTTGGCCGCGGCGACTCGCTGGTCCTGTTCACGGATGGCGTGACGGAGGCCGAGAACATCGCCGAGGAGCAACTGGGCCTCGACCCGATCTCGGAGATGCTGCTGTCGATGCACTGCAGCGAAGCGGAAGCGATCCTCGACCGGATCGATACGTACGTCCACGAATACATCGGCGAAGTCCCCGCCGGCGACGACGTGACGATGCTGGCGATGACAAGGTGCGCGTGAGGCTTTGCAGCGACGCTCTCAACGCCGGGCGTCTGGGAGGCCCAATCCCGCCTTTGCGCCAGCGATGAGGTCGTCCCGACCTTCGTAAACACCGAAAAGGAGTGCGACCACGCCTAACATAACGATGATTCGCCGGTACGGGCGCAACACGGCGATCCTGTTTGCGATGATGTAGCCGATGAGACACGTAATCAGCAGATAGAGCCAGGCATAGCTCCACGACGCATTGAAACCAAAATCGCTCCACGACATGTCTTCCTCCTCGCAACGCTTAGGAGGGTTCTACTTCGGTGGGCCACCAGCCGCGATTTCCCTACCTGACACGCCGTAATTGGTTGGCGCGAGACTTCCTCGCGAGTGGGGAGTGGAGTGTGGGAGAAATCTCCAATCCGACTTCGTGACTCCGACCACAAGACTGGAAGGATCACCCACACGGAGAATCGCCCACCCGAGAACCGGCCCCGACCCGCGAACCCCGAACATCGACACCCGCCCTTCCACACCCCACTCCCAACACCCCACCCCCTACAATGACAGCGTGCCTTTCCAATTCCGGCTGGCGGCGGTTCCGTGGGTGGTGATGTGTGTGGCGCTCGTCACGCTTGCGGGCGTGATCGTGATGCGGCAGCGGGCGTCGCGGGTGGCGCGGCTGTTTTCGCTGATGCTGTTTCTTGTCGCCGGATGGTTTCTTGGTTTCGCGGCGATGTTCTCGGCGGCGTCGCCGTCGGTCGCTGCGATGTTCGGGCGGCTGGCCATCGCCTGCGTGGCTTTCCTTCCCGCCGCGGTTTACGACTTTACGGCGACCTCGATCCGTTCGTACGTTCGTGACCGCGTCATCGTGTTGAGTGCATGGACCGCGGCTGCTGTATTCGCGGTGCTCATTCTGGCGACGGATCTGATCCTCGACGGCACGCGGACGTTTTCGTGGGGCAGTTATCCGCGGGCCGGTTCCGGCGGAACGATCTTCCTCATCTACTTCTTCGCCGTTCTCGGCCTGCAGATGTACGCGTACGCCATCGAATATCGAAATACGTCCGACGAGCGGCGTCGTCGCCGGATACTCAATCTCATGGCCAGCTTCGGCATCGTCTATCTGTCGGCGATCGATTTCGCGCCGATGTTCGGCGTCGATCATCATCCGGCCGGCTACGTGCCGGTCTTCGCGTTCGTGCTGTTTGCGTGGCGCTCGATCCGCAGTCATCGTTTTTACAACATCACTGCCGCTCGTGCCGCGCGCGAGATCCTTGACACGATGGCCGACGCGCTGTTCGTCATCGACAGCGATGCGCGGATCCGCGTCATTAACGACGCTGTACACAAACTCTTCGGCTACACGGATCCCGAGATCCTCGGCAAGACCATCGACACGCTCGAGTACATCGACCATGAGGGGAGCATTTCGCGGACGTTGCACGACATGCTGCGCCGCGCGCCGATCCGCGATGAAGAGCGCGTCTTCTGCACGAAGAATGGCGAGCCGATCGACGTCAGCATCTCGGTTTCGTCGCTGCACGAACGCGAGATCGAAGGAGGCGCGGTCGTCATCGCGCGCGACATCCGCGAGCGTAGGCGGGCGCACGACGAGTTGCACGCCTTCACAGTCAAGCTGCAGCAGAGCAACCGCGAGCTCGAAGACTTTGCCTACGTGGCGTCGCACGATCTGCAGGAACCGCTGCGAAAGATCCAGGCGTTCGGCGACCGG
>DATAMS010000664.1:0-7288 GCA_036260495.1 Thermoanaerobaculia bacterium | reverse complement strand
AAAGCCTTTCGATAACCGGCCAGCGAGCCATCGCCGTTGCCGTGAAAGAACGTCAGCGTGGTGTCAGATCCGGCCATGACGTCGAGAAGATGGTCACCGTCGAAGTCAGCAACCGCGAATGTAGCCGCAATCCCAACGTCGAGTGCTCTCGGCTTCAAGGCGTAGGAATTGACGACGAAGGTGCCGTCGCCGTTGCCGCGCAGCACCGTCAGAATGTCCTTGCCGGCCGCCACGATATCGAGCTTGCCGTCGCCATCGATGTCGACCGGGAAGGCGCGCGAAATCGGGCCGGTGATGTAGGTCGCGCCGGTCGTGAACGTTCCGTCGCCCTTGCCGATGTGGACGAAGGCGAAGGCGTTCGCAGCCCCCATCGCCACGTAGTCGGTCTTGAGGTCGCCATTGAAATCGCCCGCCACAGCCACGCGGCCATCGGCGGAGAGAACCGTCGGAGCATTGAACTTGCCATCGCCCTTGCCGGTGATTAACGACTGGCGTGAACCGGTCGTCGCGAGCATGTCTGTCCGGCCATCACCGTTGAAGTCCGCAGCGACGATGTCGGTGAGCCCAGTAACGAAGTCCGGCTGAAGAACGGCATCGGCGAACGTGCCGTCGCCGTTTCCTCGAAATGTTTCCGTCTGCTGGCAACAGGAGGCCGGGATGATCAGGTCGAGTTTACCGTCCCCATTCAGATCGGAGAGGAGGAGGTTCGCGCCACCGTAGAGAGTCGATCCGGTTTTATTTTTTGTCGATCGCAGCGTGAACGAGCCATCGCTGTTCCCTCGATAGACTTCGATAACGCTTTCGTGGCCGCTCAAAACGACGTCCACATTGCCGTCGCTGTCCAGATCGCCGAATGCGACCGATCCGCAGGAGGCGATTGGGGTCTTTACGGGAGGGCGAAAGGTGCCGTCGCCGCTACCGAACATCGTGATGATGGAGCAGGCACTCTGCGACTCGGTTTTTGCCTGGAACAGAATCACGTCCTGTTTTCCGTCGTGATTGACGTCGGCCGCCTTCATGTCCAGGAGCGTTCCGCCTCCAAAGCTGATGGCGGAGTTGCGGAAGAGCGACTGTTCCGCCGCGAGCGGCGAACACAGAAGAGCAGTACCGATGAGAAGGGGCACCGGGAACTTCATTGGACGATCCGAGGGGAAGTATAGACTCTTCACCCCCTGAAACCTTCGCACTGCTCGGTCGTTATACGACGCAGCAAACGAACCGAGGAGCGTCCTATGAGCGGCAAGCGCAAGAAAAAACTCGCGGTGTGGTCCGGCATCGTTCTGGTGATCGCCATCGTCATCACACTTGTGGCGATGAAGGCGGCCGGGAAGAAGCCGGAAGCGAAACTGCCGGTCAAGGTGGGGAAGGCCGAGGTTGCCGACATTCAGGTGAAGGTCACCGAGGTCGGGAACGTGCAGCCCGAGGTGAAGGTGGACGTAAAGAGCGTCGTATCGGGGAAGGTCATCGAGATCTTTCATCGCGACGGCGATTCGGTGAAGCGCGGCGAAACGCTGGCGCGCATCGAGCCGGACATGAACCAGGCGCAGTCGATCGCGGACGTGAAGAACGCGCTGACCGCATCGAAGATCCGTTACGACCAGGCCAAGAAAAACTACGAATCCGATCACAGCCTCTTCGAGTCCGGCCTCCTCGCCGGCAAACAGAATCGCGATTCCGAAGCCGAGTTTCTGGCAGCGAAGCAGGAGTACGAAAAGACCGAAGAGAAGTACGCGATCGTCGAACGGAGCGGCATTCCGATCGCGCAGGCTGCGAACAAGTTTCAGGGATCGAACGTCGTCGCTCCGATGGATGGCGTGGTGCTGACGAAGAACGTCGAGATCGGCGACACGATCACCAGCGGCGTCTCGTCCTTCAACGCCGGAACGGTCCTCTTCAGCGTCGCCGACGTCTCGAAGATGATCGTGAAAGCGGGCGTGAACGAAGTCGATATCGGCAAGATCCGTGTCGGCATGCCAGTCAAAGTCACGCTCGATGCGTACTCGAAGATCGCATTCAACGGACGCATCGACCGCATCGCGCCTGCTGTCCGCATCGATGACAAAGTTCGCGTGTTCGACGTCGAGATCCGTCTCGATGCGCAGGGCCGCGAGCTGCGCTCCGGCATGACTGCGAACATCGAAGTCAACGGCGAGCGCAAAGACAAAGTGCTGACCGTGCCTGTCGAATCCGTCTTCCAGCGCGACGGCGTCGAGCTGGTGTTCGTGAAGAAGAAGCTCGATCCGAACGTCGTCCCGACCAAAGACGTAAAAAAAGAGGGACCGGCCGCCGCGCAAGCCGACAAAGACGGTTGGAAGAAGTTCTTCGAGAAACGAACGATCGTGACCGGCCTCTCCGACAACTCCAAAGTCGAGATCGTCAAAGGTCTGAAGGCCGGCGATGAAGTCGCGCTCGAAGATCCGACTTTGCCAGCCGATAAGAAGAAGGACGAAAACGACGACTAGTGCGGGAGTCGCTGGTCGGGAGTCGGGAGTCGTAGAGAAAACCAAAGACTCTGCTCCGGCACCCGCACCCCCCGACATCCGACACCCGAGGCCAACATGAGCGCACTCCTTCAATACGAACCAACCGCCGCCACAAACGCGCAGAAAGCTCTCATCCAGCTCGATGAGATCTGCAAGACCTACGATTCCGGCGAGAACGCGGTGCAGGCGTTGCGCGGCGTCGATGTGGCCATCGAGAAAGGCGAGTTCGTCTCCATCATCGGTCCCTCCGGCTCCGGCAAATCCACCCTCATGCACATCCTGGGATGCCTCGACACGCCGACGACCGGCAAATACTGGCTCGATGGCGAAGATGTCGCCGAGATGCCGGCGCGCCAACTCGCCCGCGTGCGCAATCAGAAAATCGGATTCGTGTTCCAGACGTTCAATCTGCTGCCGCGCGCATCGATCCTCAAGAATGTTGAGCTGCCGCTGCTGTACGCCGGCGCGAGCCGCGAGGACCGCCGCGAGCGCGCGTTCAAAGCCTTGCAGCGTGTCGGACTCGACAAGCGCGCCAAGCATCGTCCGAACGAGCTCTCCGGCGGACAGCGCCAGCGCGTAGCCATCGCCCGCGCACTGGTCAACGACCCGTCGCTGATCCTCGCCGACGAGCCAACCGGAAACCTCGACCAGAAGACCGGCTCCGACATCATCAACATCTTCGAAGAGCTGGCCGGCCACGGCGAGACGATCGTCCTCGTGACGCACGATCCCGCGATCGCAGCAAGAACGCAGCGTCGCATCACTTTGGTAGACGGAGAGATTGTTGACGGGGAGTAGGGAGTTGGGTGTGGGGAGTGGGAGCGAAGTTGCCTCTGCCACTCCCCACACCCCACTCCCCACACCCCGCGAGCGAAGCGAGCGAAAATGATCCTCTTCGAATCCATCATCGACGGCATCCGCGACATCAAGGACCACTTCGGCCGCACGATGCTGCAGCTCGTCGGAATCATTCTCGGCGCCGGTTCGATCGTGGCCACGTTCTCGTTGTCCGTCGCCGGCAAGACCGCGGCGATGAATTACTACAAAGTCTCCGGTGGCATCCAGAAGATCTGGGTTTCCGACAAACCGACCGGCAAGGTCACGCTCGACGCCAAAGCGCTGGCTTCGAAAGGGTTGACGTATCACGACGCGTTGGTGCTCAAGCGTGAAGCGAAGGAGATCGATCTGGTCTCACCCGTTGCGAACGAGAACATGACGCTGCGCTACCGCGACATCGAGAAGCCCCGCAGCATCATGGGCGTCACGCCTGCGTACTCACCGATGAACGACTTCCACGCCGGCGAGGGACGCTTCATCACCGACAACGACCTCACCACCGCCGCGCGCGTTGTCGTCCTCGGCACCGAGCGCGCCCAGGAGTTCTTCGGCAGCGACGATCCCATCGGCAAGACGATGTCGATCAACGGCACCGGCTATCTCGTCGTCGGCGTGATGGAGGAGAAGTACTTCAGCTTCGATCACAAGCGCAACGTGATGCGCTGGATGAACCGGCAGATCTACATCCCGCTCACAACCTTCGTCACGCGCAAGGGCGAGTCGCTGGAGCGCGGCAAAGTGAGCTTCATGCACGTGCGCATGAAGGATGTGAAGCGCAATCAGGAAGCGGTCGATGAGATCAAAGCCATCCTTTTCCGCGAGCACGGCACGAAGGACTTCGACGTCTTCTCGCGCGTCGCCAACCTGAAGCGCAACGAAGCGAACAACAAGATGTACGACATGACGTTCATGATCTGCGGGATCATCTCGCTGCTCGTCGGCGGCATCGTCGTCATGAACATCCAGCTGGCGTCGTTCAACGAGCGGGTCCGCGAGGTGGGAACGCGGAAAGCAGTCGGCGCGTCGCCGGCGCAGATCTTTTTCCAGTTCCTTGCCGAAACGGTTCTCGTCTCCGTCCTCGGCGGATTTCTCGGCATCGTCGTCGGCAAGTTCTTCACCGACGGCATCGCCGCGCTGACCCGCGATCCCGCCGCGATCACCGTCGGCACCGCGGTCTGGGCCATCCTTTTCGCCGCAGGCACAGGACTGGTTTTCGGGATGTACCCGGCGATCCGCGCGTCCCGTTTGAATCCGATTGAGGCGTTGAGGGCTGAATAGTGGATTAGTGATTAGTCGAATTAGTGGATTAGAGACCGAGACGTGTTCGTCGTCCTCAGTGATCCCGAATCTTCTAATCGACGAATCCACTCATCGACTAATCCACTACACGAGCAACCTGCGCAACACGCGAACGTAAGAAGCGAACGAGCTACGAGCACCCCATGCAAATCACCGAATCCATCCGCACCAGTTTCGAGGAAGTGAGAGGGCATCCTCTTCGCTCGTTCTTCACGCTCATCGGCGTCATCCTCGGCACGCTTGCGATCGTCGTGGTCATGTCGGTGCTCGATGGTGTGGAGCGCGGCGTTTGGCAGGGTGTCGAAGACCTCGGCATGGACGGCGTTCTCGTATTGTCGCAACGCAAACCGACCGATCCGATGGAACGCGCCAAAGCGCATCTCTCGCACGGACTTCGTCTCGAGGATCAGAAGTATTTTGAAGGGAGCACGCTCATTTCCTCGATCGGTCCAGTCGGCGAAACGCGCGCCGTGGTCACCGCCGGCAAGGTGACGCGGCGCATCGATGTCTACGGCATCACGCCCGCTTTCGTGGCGATCAAAGGACGCAAGACGAGCGACGGCCGCTTTTTCGGCGAAAGCGACATCGAGTCGAAGAAGCCGGTCTGCATCCTAGGCTTCAAGCTCAAGGAACAACTCTTCGGCGGCGACAAGGCTGTCGGCCAGCAGGTCAGCGTTGGAGGACGGCGCCTCACCGTTGTGGGCGTCGGCACCAAGTTCAACATGGAGTTCGTCAACGACGACGACATGCGCAAAGAGACCGGCGGCATCTACATCCCGTTCACGGTTTACGAAGACATGTTCGGCCGCGCGAATGCGATCTCATACCTCCTGGCCAAAACCGACGATCCGGAAAAAAGTATTGATGCTGAGGATGAGGCGGCGGGAATCGTGGCACACGCCCACAACAACATTCACGACGTGCGCGTCGAGAATGTCGGTAAAGAGATCCTCAAAGAGCGCGGCAACATCGTCAACATCCTGCGCAACTGGCGCATCGTCTTCTTCTCGATCGCCGGCATCTCGCTTCTGATTGGCGGCGTCGGCATCTTCTCCGTGCTGAAGATCTCGATCGGCGAGCGGCTGTTCGAGATCGGCCTGCGCAAAGCGATCGGCGCCGGCGACGGCGAGATCTTCATGCAGTTCCTGATCGAGGCGGTCACGCTCTCCGTCGTCGGCGCAACCATCGGAGTCGGCTGCGGCATCGGAGTCGTGAAACTCATCTCGAGCTTCTTCCCGGCCGGACTTCCCGTCTCGCTCTTCGGACTGTCCGTCGCCAGCGGTTTCGCGGTGTCAATGGGATTGCTGGCCGGTTTGTATCCATCGATCAGCGCCTCGCGCATGCAGCCCGTGGATGCGTTGCGCGCGTAAGTTGCGCTTCGCGCACATGTTAAGATTTACGACATCGATGCGCATCGCGTCCCTCTCGATCGTTCTGCTCTTCCTCGGCGCCAGCCTTCAGGCGCAGGTGCGGCTCACGATCAAGCGCGATGGGACGAAAGTCATTTCGAACTTCGGCGCGAATGCCTCTCCGAAGAGCAACGATTGGAACTGGTGGGCGAAGCAGCGTGACCGGCGATCGAGCTACGACGCGTTCATCGATCGCTATGCCGCCCAATATCGCGTTGATCCCGTCTTCGTTCGGGCCGTCATCCAGGTGGAATCGAATTTCAATCCGCGCTGCGTTTCCAACAAAGGCGCGCGCGGCCTGATGCAATTGATGCCGGAGACGGAGCGCGAGTACCGCGTCCGCAACGTCTTCGATCCGGAAGAAAACATCCGCGCCGGCATCCACAACCTTGCCGATCTGCTCGGCCGCTACGGCGGTGACCTGCATCGCACCTTGGCCGCCTACAACGCCGGCGCCGGTGCGGTCGCCAAATACCGCGGCATCCCGCCGTACGAAGAAACGATGACGTATGTGAAACGCGCCCTGACGGTCTACTACGGCACGCCGTACGGACAAGCAGTGGGATTCGCTGGTGGCGGCACGCGGAACGGCCGCAAGCTGGCAGGCGGATTCACGTCGCGCATCGAGCCGCTCGTCGCGCTGCTGCCGGGGATGCGGTACCTCGGGAGTCGCTGATCGGGGGTCGGGTGTCGAAGCTGGAAAGATATTCTGGATTCTTCTCCGACTCCCGACCCCCGACAACCGACACCCGCACCACTGATACAATCCCCACCGAATGCCCGAACGTGATCCTCTTGTCGCACCGCCGTTCGACCAGGGCGTTTTCCTGCTTCATTACAACCGCGGACGCGAAGCGTTTCAGGAAGCGCGTTATGCCGAGGCGCGGCGGGAGTTGGAGAATGCGCAGAGGATGCGGCCGGATGATGCCGACGTCCTCAACCTCCTCGGCCTCGTGTACTTCAAGACGAACGCGTTTCCCGAAGCCGAGGTGATTTACCGGCGGCTCGCGGACGAGAATCCCAATGTCTTCATCCTTCACTCCAACCTCGGCCTGATCCTCTTCAAACAGGGCAAGCTCGACGAATCGGAGACCTTCCTCCTTCGCGCCATCGAGCTTCGTCCGAACTACGCGAAGTCGCATCTCTACCTCGGGCTGCTATACCGCCAGCGTCGCAGGTACCCTCTGGCCCTGGAGCATCTTCGCTTCGCCGGCGCCGACAAGATCGTGCGCGAGGTCGAGGCCGAGATCCGGCCGCAGA
>DATAMS010000651.1:0-6331 GCA_036260495.1 Thermoanaerobaculia bacterium | reverse complement strand
CGAAGATCGCGCGCGCCGACGCCGATGGGATCGAGTGACTGAATCGCCGCGACCGCCTTCTCAACGTCGGCCGGATCGTACGGACCAGCAGCGGCAATCTCTTCGTTGTTCGCGCGGAGGTAGCCATCCTCGTCGATGTTGCCGATGATGAACGCGCCGATGTCTTTGACCGCTGGCGAGGCATCGCTCATCCCGAGTTGCCACGCCAGGTGATCGGTGAGGTTCGGCGGCCGCGTGAGCGTGTTCTCGATGGGGAACTCTTCGTGGTCCTCACCCATCCGCGGGTTGTAGCCGTACTCGATGTAGTCCTGGAAATAGGCGTCGTAATCGATTTCGTCGAAGGAGTCTTTCTCTTTCTCCGGCGCGGGCTCGGCGGCCTTGGCCTCTTCCTCGGTCTGCGTTTTTTCCTGCGCCTCCGCTTCCGCTTCTTCCTGCTTCGCCTCCTCGGCGGATTCTTCGAGGAGCGGGTTCTCCAGCAGCTCCTGGTTGAGCACTTCCTGGAGCTCGAGTTTCGACAACTGCAGCAGCTTGATCGCCTGCTGCAGCGACGGCGTCATGATCAGTTTCTGCGATAGCTTGAGGTGGAGTTTCTGTTCTAGTGCCATAACTGGATCGACAGGTTACTTCGCTTTCCTTGATAGCAGTTCGTTAGTTCAGATTGAAAGATTCGCCGAGATAAATCCGCCGGACCTCCGCGTCTGCCGAAAGGCTCTCAGGAACTCCCTGCCGGAAAATCTCACCCTCTTTGATGATGTACGCGCGGTCGGTGATCTTCAGAGTCTCGCGGACGTTGTGGTCGGTGATGAGGATGCCGATCCCGCGTGCGCGAAGCTGCGAAACGATTCGTTGGATCTCAAATACCGCAATTGGATCGATTCCTGCAAACGGCTCATCCAGCAAGATGAATGCCGGGTTGATGGCCAGGCTCCTTGCGATCTCCACACGCCGCCGTTCGCCGCCCGAAAGTGAGAAGGCCCGGTTCTTGGTGATGTGCGTGATCCCGAACTCCTCGAGCAGCATCCGCGTCCGCCGTTTGCGCTCCGCCAGCGGCAAATCCATCGTCTCGAATACCGCCAACAGATTTTCTTCGACCGTGAGCTTCCGGAAGACCGATGCTTCCTGCGGCAGGTAACTGATCCCGCGTTGGGCACGCAGATACATCGGCAGCGAGGTGATGTCGTCGTCGCCGAGGGTGACCTTCCCATCGTCCGGACGAACCAAGCCGACGATCATGTAGAACGTCGTGGTCTTGCCCGCGCCGTTCGGCCCGAGGAGTCCGACGATCTCGCCCTGCTTGATCTCGACGGAAACGTCTTTGACGACCTGGCGCCGTTTGTAAACCTTGACGAGATGCTCCGCCGCCAGACGCAACGGGGCGTCCGGCGTTCGCTCGCGCTCGGAAGTAGTGAAGGGGATTGGGGAACGGCGTTCAGGCATTCAGGGATGGGATGTTAGCGTATTGCGCCGCCCTGGCGGGCGACGCGTTGCCGGTTGCCGGTTGGTTGCGCTTCGCGCGTTGTCGGGGCACGGGCCGTAGCTGTAACGCAAAACACGCCGCCCTTCGCAACGAACAGGAAACAGTTTGCGTGAATCGCCGGCGAGCCACGATCGAATGAAAGGCGCCATCGCACGAGTGATGACATCGCAGGTTGGTGACATCGCACGAGCGCGTCATCACGTTTGGCCGCATGGCCGCGCGCGAAGCGCAGCGACAATCCTCGAAGCGCAATCAACCGGCAACGCGCAAGGCGGAACGCGGAACGCGAGGCGCGAGGCGCGCCAGCGCCGCGTAGTGTGCCGCGTAGTGTGCCGCGTCAGCGGCATTCGAAGGTAGCCAGGCGTGCGAGCGCCTTTTGCGAGCACGCCTGGAAAAGGATTGCGGCGATTTGTGCCGCGTCAGCGGCACTGGAAGAGTCCACCGGCCGCTAATCTGCATTTTCGCAAAAGGTCCAGTGCCGCTGCCGCGGCACAAATCCGAGATCGCGTTTCGAGGGGTGCTCGCAAAAAGCGCTCGCACCCCCTCGCTACCCTCTTGGGCCGCTGACGCGGCGAGCGTTCGGATATGCGGGTTGGGTCCATCTGGGGAGAAACACCGAGCAAGGACTTCGAGGACGCTGGGTACGGCGTGGCCAAGGCGGGAAGACCAAGTTGCTCGCGCCGCGTCAGCGGCATCCGAAGATAGCCAGGGCCGCGTAGCGCATCACGGTTGCTGTTTATACGTTCCCTGCATCGGTTTCAGCACATCAACCTTGTTGCGGTCCAGATCGATCGAGATCGTCTGGCCGGGGAGCGAGCCCGCTGGTGAGGTGACGAGGGCGGGATTGCCGGTCAGGTAGACCATTCGCTGAGCGACGTTGTATGTGGCTTTGTCGCCCGTGCCGCGGCGCATCGTGGCTTTCTCGACCATCACGACCTTCTCCAGCGCTTCGACGTGATCCATCTTCTTGTTCGCATCGAAGAAGAAGGAGGCGTGCTCGGAGCTGAAGTGGCGTCCTTCGCCGTCGTCGATCTGCACACTTCCGTTGAGATCGATGCGCCGGTCGGCTTTGCGCGCGTTGAGCACATCGCTCGTTGATTGCATCGGCACTTTGCGCACCTCGGCAGCCGCTTTCGTGCTCGTGTTGTACAGCAGCGTCCGGACGTTGCCGCGCGCGGTGATCTGATCGCCCGCGCCCTGGACCTGCAGCTCCTGCGCGAAGATCGTGTTCGTTTCCTGCCAGGCCCGCACGTGGCCGGTGAAGATGCCGATCTTCGTGGCCTGCTGCATCACCACCGTGTCGGAGTTCACGAACACCGGCTTGCCCGCGGGGAAGATGCTGGTGGCGTCGGCGCTGAGCGCAGCCGGCGCGCCGCTGGCCTGCTTCGAGACGAGTTGCGCGATGACCTCGCCGGTCGCGCGTGCCGTGCCCGCGCGCGGCGAGAACTCGATCAGTTTCGCTTTCAGCGTCGAGCCATCGGTGACGACCGCGGGGAAAAATCCAGGCTCGCCTGTCAGCGTCACGTGATCGTTCGTGATGTCGTAGTTCGCACGCACCGAATGCGCGTCGTTCTTCGGATCCTGGTAATGAACATTGCCGTCGAGCGCAGCACTGGACGCCTTATGCGTTGCCGGATCGAAATAGACGACGAGATGTCCCGATGTCATGAGGCGCTTGATGGGGGCCGTCTCTTTCATCGTGACGTTGTCATCGGCCTTCATTTCGGTGACTTGTTTGTTGGCGATGCCGACGCGGAACGTATGCGCGACGAGATCGCGATTGGGCGGACCTTCGATCACTGCATGCGCCGGCGCGGTGTCGCCGACAAAGTTCATCGCGCTGATCTCGCCGGTGGGACCGATCTCGCTGAAGAAGCGGTCCGCGGTGATTGTCTTCCGCCCTGCCGTTTCGGCGCTCTTGCCGGCCAGCGGCGTGTCGCCGGTCATGACGATGATGAGATGTCCCTGTCCCTCGAGCGCCTGGAGCGCCTTGTGATCGGCGCCGAAACGGCCGGTGACGTGATCAACGGTGAAGCGGTCGCTGTCACGCGTGGCCACGACGTCCTTGGTGAAATCGGCGAAGTTTTCCTTGCGCCGGAAAACGCCTTCCTGCCCCTTGATGTTGAGCGGTGACTCGGCAGGCGTGGCAGGCGCCATCGTGGCATCGACCTTTTCGTAGAGCCGCAGCATCTCGCCCTGAACGTCCATGTCGAGCGCACCGCCGCTCCCCGTCCAGCGGTCGATCTTGAAATTGACGGCGACGTGGTTGGTCAGATGGACGCCGTCGAAATGAATCTCCGCGGTGGTGACTTCGACGCCGTCGCTCGAGGTCACGCGCACGCCGCCCTTTGCGTCGGACTCCTTCGTGTTGCTGTTGAATTGCGCCTGCGGACAGACCAGCTCGTACGTCAGCCCGGTCGGCCGGTAGATCGTCATCTGCACGTTCTCGAGCGTGTTCCAGCCCGATTGAAAGGCGACCACGCGCTCGGCGCGGATATGGGATGCCAGCCGGCCATTGATCGTCTGTGTGTCTTCGAACGTCGTCGACACGATGGCGGGCTTGTCGACCGGACGGATCGTCGAGGTCACCGGAATCGTCCCCGCCTTGTCGCGCTTCGGTTTTCCGCGAGTCCAGCTCAGCACAATGACGAGCACAAAGCCGATGAAGACGAGGGGAAGTGCGACGCGAAGGATGCGGATCGTGCGCTGCACGTCGCCCGCAACTCGTTAAGGGTGAAGGCTATTCCGAAGGAGTGCGGACGTCTCGTCCGCGGGCAGTCGGGCGTCCTCGCCCGACTGCTGGCCCTCACGATGACTGATGTTTCATGCTCGCCGAAAATGAACCATCGAGGCGAGACGCCCCGCTGGCCGCGAGCGAGACGCTCGCACTCCTCGCATCGACAATGATCAGCTTCGCGCCGGTAGGCGAGTAAGCATCCGGCTCGACCTGAACGAGCAGATCGACCGTCGCGCCGCGAACGAGATCCGGCGCAAGCGCGCATGCGGACGGCCAGAGCACCGCCAGCCCCCTCCCCGTCCCATCCTCGATCGTGATCTCGCAACAATCCTCGGCGAACTCGCGCGTTGCAATCACCGAGGCGTTGCGCACGAGAAACAGCGGCTGCAGATTGCCCGCTCCGAATGGCTGCAGCATTTCGTGCGCCGCGACAAACTCCCGATCGATCTCCGCCAGCGTCACCTCGGCATCCACCTTCGACTCGCGAAGAAAGAGCGCGTCGTCGAGCGAGGCAAACCGTTCCTCCAACCTCCGCCGCAGCTCATCGACGTTCGACGCCGGCAACGAAAATCCGCACGCGAACTCGTGCCCGCCGAAATGCGTGAACAGCTCCGCGACCGCTTCGAGCTGCTCGTGCAGGTTGATCGTGCCGATGCTCCGTCCCGATCCAACCGCGACATCGCCCTCAATCCCGATCGCCAGCACCGGCCGGTGGTAACGCTGCGCAATCCGTCCCGCGGTCAAGCCGAGAACGCCCTTGTGCCAGTTCTGTCCGGAGAGGACGAGAATGCGGGGTGTTCGGTTGCTGGGTTGTTGGGTTGCTGGATTGCTGGGGGTGAGGTTGCCGGGTTGCCCCGTTGCCGGGTTGCCGATTGGGTTGTCAGGCTGCGGAGTTGCAGGATTGCCTCGACCCTCGGCAACCTGGCAACCCGGCAACTCGGCAACCTCCAAAGCAACCGAGCAACCAAGCAACCGCCCGACCATCTCCTCCGCCTCCGCCCGCACACCCTTCTCGATCTCCTGCCGTTCCGCGTTCAAGCGATCCAACTCCGCGCAGAGCGTCCAGGCCGATTCCTCAGTCGCCGCGGCGAAGAGATCGATGGCCGTTTCGGCGGATGACAGACGTCCGGCAGCATTGATGCGGGGTCCGATTTTGAAGCCGATATCTACAGCTCGTAGAGGCCGGCCCAGCATTCCCAGGCGACGGATCAGCGCGCGCAAACCAGGATTGCGAGGATCGGCGAGACCGGCGAGGCCGAGGAATGCGATGGTGCGGTTCTCGCCGATGAGGGGCGCGACGTCAGCCACCGTTCCGATCGCCGCAATCTTCAGCAGTGACGCGATCGACATCTTCGAACCGCTCCTGCGCAGCAACTCGCAACAGAGTTTGAACGCGACGCCGACGCCTGCCAGATCTTTGAACGGGTACTCGCAACCCTCCTGCTTCGGATTGAGCACTGCCGCCGCCGCTGGCAACATCTCCGGCGGCAGGTGATGGTCGGTGATGATGACGTCGATCCCGCGCTCGATCGCAACGCGCACCGGATCGACGCTGGTGATGCCGCAATCCACCGTGATCACGAGCCGCACCTCTCTCTCGGCCAGCACGCGGTCGAGCACGACCGTCTTCAGTCCATACCCATCGACGAGCCGGTGCGGGACGACGTGCGCCGCGTCCGCGCCGAGCGCGCGAAGAACCGTCTGCAAAAGAACGATGGACGTGACGCCATCGACATCGTAGTCGCCGTAGATGAGGATCGTCTCGCGATCGCCCACCGCCCGCTCGATCCGCGCGCACGCGTCGGCAATCCCATGAATCGTCGACGGATCGTGTAGATCGTCAATACACGGCGCGACAAATCGCCGGTAATCATCCAACGTCGTGATGCCGCGCCGAACCAGAATCGCCCGCAGCTTGTCATTGCCGATAGGAAGGTCCGGAAGCTCCCGCGGCACCTCGAGCATGTGCCATGCGTCGTGGAGCATTGGCGGGAGTTTACGCGACTGCCAAAGGTCTACGCCTGGTAGAAGTTAGGCGATGGTGGAAGGGGTCAGGTCGAAACCGAAACTGACGGAAATTGCCAGTGCGCATGTGCGACGACTGCCCTCCGTCAGTT
>DATAMS010000639.1:0-7942 GCA_036260495.1 Thermoanaerobaculia bacterium | reverse complement strand
TACCTCGGCTGCGGTGCGCATCTGTTCGACGCGAAACTGACTGGCACGAACTTCGGCCTGCGTCTCAACGACTACCCGCCGGTCTCGGCATCCGATGACGCATCCGGCGCTGCCCGCCTCCTCGGCCACGAGGACATCGACATGTTCACCTTCCTCCCGGCGCCGCGCGTGGAAGGGCTGCAGGTCCTGAACCGTCAGAACATGAAATGGGTGCGGATCGCCGCGCGGCCGGGCAGCATCATCTTGAACACCGGCGACTACATGCAGCGCATCAGCAACGATATTTTCCCGTCGACGACCCATCGCGTCAGTAAGCCGCGCGATCCGCAGCAGCGAGGTCAGACCCGCGTCTCGCTTCCGATGGCGGTCTATTTGTGGGAGGACGAGATGCTCGAAGTGCTTCCCTGCATCGCCGATCCGAAATACCCGCCCGTGAAAGCGATCAACTTTCACACGAGCATCACCAGCAAATTCTACGGAGACGACTACGCGGTGAAATGACCGACTCTCTTTTGCAGTATCGCGATCGCTTTCCCATCCTCAGCAAAACGAAGTACCTCGTCTCGCACTCGCTCGGCGCGATGCCGGAAGCGACGCGCGAGGCGCTAGCCGAGTATGCCGATCTCTGGGCGTCGCGCGGCGTGCGCGCGTGGGGCGACAAGTGGTGGATGATGTCGATCGAGGTCGGCGACATCATCGCGCCGCTGATCGGTGCACCGCCCGGCTCGGTGGTCATGCTGCCGAATGTCACCACCGCCGAGGCGGTCGTGTTGTCGTCGTACGAATACACGGCGCCACGCAACCGCGTGGTCATCGTCGACGGCGAGTTCCCATCCGTCCGCTACATCTACGACCGTCTCGCCCAGCGGCTCGGCGCCGAGATCGTCAACATTCCGCACGATCAGTCCGGTCTCGGCTTCGATCTCGATCGATTGCTTGCAGCGATCGACGAGCGAACGCAGCTCGTTCCCATCGGCCACATTCTCTTCGAGTCGTCGTACATGATCGACGTCGAAGCGATCGCGCGACGTTGCCGCGAAGTTGGCGCGACACTGGTTCTCGATGTCTTCCAATCCGCCGGCATCGTTCCCGTCGACGTGACCGGCTGGGATGTTCCGATCGCCGTCGGCGGCGTCTTGAAGTGGCTCTGCGGCGGGCCGGGCGGCTCGTTCCTCTACGTCGATCCCGCGCTGCGTCCACAACTCGAACCAAGCTTCACTGGCTGGATGGCGCACGCAAGTCCCTTCGCCTTCGAAGCCCCACCGATGCGCTTCCGCGACGACGCCCTCCGCTTCGCCCTTGGTACTCCACCGATTCCCGCGCTCTACGCCGCCCGCGAAGGTCCGAAGGTGATCGCCGAAGCCTGCGACGGCGACATGAATGTGATCCGCGAAAAGTCGCTACGTCAAACCCAGCGGATCATGGATCTCGCCGACGCGCGCGGCTTCGAACTGCGCACCCCGCGCGAATCCGATCGCCGCGGCGGATCCGTTTCCGTGCTCATGCCGCACGCCAAAGAAGTGGCCTTCGAACTGAACGCCGAAGACATCGTCTGCGACTTCCGCCCGGGCGCCGGCGTCCGCTTCTCCCCGCATTTCTACACAACGGATGAAGAGCTGGAGATCGCGTTCGCGACCGTGGACGAGATCCTGCGAACGGATAGGTGGAAGAGGCAGGCGGCGAAGCAGACGATCGTTACGTGAATGCCGGAAAGGCTTTCATCCGCAGATGACGCAGATGGAACGCAGATAAAACCGGTCTTCATCTGTGTCCATCTGCGTCATCTGCGGATGAACGTCGACCCTTTGCCGCAATCGCGTACAGCACCACACCGATCACTCCCCAGAAAACTACCAGCTCGATCGTCGTCAGTGAGGCGTGCTCGATGCGGTCGCGGAAAGAGAGGCGCGTCAGGACGTCCACGTCGCCGCGGAGTTGCACGACGATCAATGTGCCCATGAACAGCAGCGAGATCGCGGCGCTGAGTTGCTGGATCCAAAGTGGCAGGCCGAGCGTCACGCTGGCGTAGAGAGATGGATTCGCGCGGGGCAGTGCCAGCAGCGCGAGGCTGTGCAGGAAGTAGAGGCAGACCAGCGCGAAAACGGCGATGTTCAGCGCGAGCGAGACTTGTCCGCTGACGAGGAGGAGCAGCGTTACGATCAGCGTCAGGGTCAATCCGACGATCGGCGTGCCGGTGCGCTTTGCGATCGACCCGATGAACCCCGGCGCCAATCCATCCTCGGCCAGCATGATTCCGACACGCGACGGCACGAGCATCGTCGCGTTGACCGACGTCGTCAGGGCCATCACCGCACCGAGCGTCACGAACCACGCCGCGCCCATCGGCAGATAGCGCGACGCCACCGCGGCCATCGGCGCGGCAGCTTGTCGCAGCTCGGCGCCGGGAAGAACGCCGAACGCGACGGCCGACATCAGGAAGTAGATGACCGTCGTCGCCAGAATGCCGCGAAGGAAAATGCGGGGCAGGCGGCGGGTGGAGTCGCGCACTTCGCCGGCTGTCTGCGCCAGCGACTCGAAGCCGGCGTAACCGAAGAAAACGAGCGGAAGCGCCGCTGCGAATCCGCCGAGGCCGTGCGTGAAGAACGGCTGGTAGTTGTGCGCATGGATCGCGAAGATTCCCGGGCCGACGAGGACGATGATCGATAGGCCGAGGAGCACGCACATCCAGACCTGAATGCGTCCGAACCAGCGCACGCCGGCGACGTGGATGACATAAAAGAAAAGGAGGCTGCCGATCGCCACCGGCATCGCGGCGCTTTTCGGCAACGCGCCGGCAAAAAGCTCGACGACGTAATCGCCGAGCGCGCGCGACAGATAGGCCAGAGCGCCGATGTACGAGATCACTTTGAGCCACACGCCGACGAACGCGAGACCGTAGCCGCCGAACGTGCGCGACAAATGCGTGTACTCGCCACCGGGCTCGCGGCCGAGCGGCGTGGAGAGAAAAACCGAATACGCAACCGAGGTCGCCAGAATCGCAGGCGCGAGCACGAGGTAGCCGAGAATCACGCTTGGTCCGGTGAGCGCCCAGGCATCGCTCGTGACTTTGAAAATGCCGGCGCCGATGAGCATGCCGAGCAAGGTCGCGTAGGACTCGATGGTGCCGAGGTCGCGGCGGAGTGAGGCGGAAAGCGGTGCGGCCATGATTTAGTTCCTTTCGGCCGCGCGTGCAGCACGCCAGCGGTCCGCGGCGACCGCGAGCACGATCACGACGCCGATGATGATCTCCTGCACGTAATTCGGCCAGCCCATTTGCTGGCTGCCGTTGCGAAGAAATGCCATGACCAGCGCGCCGATCATCGCGCCGGGGATGCTGCCTTCACCGCCGCTGAGACTCGCGCCGCCGATGACGACCGCAGCGATCACGTCGAGCTCGACGCCGACGGCGACCGTCGGATCGCCCTGCCGCAATCGAGACATCAGCATCACGCCGGCGAGGCCGAAGAACAAACCCGCCAGCGCGTAGATGCGGATTTTCAGCGCGCCCGTGTTGATGCCGCACGCGCGCGCCGCCGCTTCGTTCGAGCCGAGCGCGAAGACGTGGCGTCCGAAAACGGTATTGCGCAGCACGAGCGCCATCATTGCCGCGAGGATGATCGCGATCCAGACGCCGGGCGCGAAGAGCATCCAGTCGCGCGACGGGAACGTCACCGCCAGTTCGTTGAGCCACGTCGCCGGCGGGTTGACGGTCTGCTCGCCGGCAACGTACTTGGCGACGCCGCGCGCGATGCCGAGCATGCCAAGCGTGGCGATGAACGGCACGACGCGTAGAGTGGTGATGGCCAATCCGTTGATGATGCCGACGATGCCGCCGGCAATCACGCCCGCGCTCAGCGCAGCGATCGGCGTCCATCCATCGTGCAGCGCCAACGCGGTGACGACGCTGGTCAGTGCGATGACAGCCCCGACGGAAAGATCGATGCCGCCGCTGACGATGATCATCGTCATCCCGAGCGCGCCGATGGCGACGATGACCGTTTGCGCGAGCACGACACGCAGGTTCGCGCCGGAGAGGTAACGCGCCGGCGATCCGGTGAGAATCGCGAAGAGAAGGATGACCGCAACGAGGCCGGCGAGCGGAGCGAGGACGCGAAGCCAGCGTTTCATGCGAGGTGCGGATTGTATGCGGGAGCGGCCGCTCCGCTGATCGCAACATCCCGGCAATCGCGAGGGGTCAGACCGAAAGTGAAAGTGACCAAAATTGAGCGTCGCAAGAGCCGATGACAATATTCGTCACTTTCACTTTCGGTTTGACCCCCTTCACGATTGAATGTGGCGTACGTAGGTCGGACTCTCCAGTCCGACTGGTTTAGGAAACACCGCCTGAAAGGATCGTCCTGGCGAGAAGAAGTCGGACTGGAGAGTCCGACCTACGTTTCCGCACCGATCGCAGCTTGGAGAATGCCCTCGGCGGTCCATTCGCTGGCGGGCTTTGCGGGCGATAGGTGGCCGCGCGTCATGACGGCGATGGTGTCGCAAACCGCGAACAGCTCCGGCAGATAGGAGCTGACCATTACGATGCCTTTTCCTTCGCCAGCCAGTCTGCGGATCTCGCGATAGATGTCGGCCTTGCTGCCGATGTCGATGCCGCGCGCGGGCTCGTCGAGAAGGAGGATGTCGGGATCCTGATGGAGAAGACGCGCCAGGGCGACCTTCTGCTGGTTGCCGCCGGACAATTTTCCGACGATGCCCCGAGGGCCCGGCGCTTTGATTCGCAGGCGCGATACGACGTCGTTCGTCTGCGCGTTTTGCCGGCCACGGTCGATCCATCCGGCCCGCGAGCAGGTAGCGAAGCGGCTCATCGTCACGTTGTCGGCGATCGGCAATTGCAGGGCGAGTCCTTCGCCTTTGCGGTCTTCGCTGAGGTAGCCGAAGCCGTTGCGGATTTGTCGCGCGCTGTGCAAATTGCCGAGCGCACGTCCGCGCACGCGCACGACGCCTGCCGAGGATTGCAATCCGAAGAGAGCGCGAACGAGATCGCTGCGGCCGGAGCCGACGAGGCCGGCGATGCCGAGGATTTCGCCACGATGGAGTTTGAAGCTGGCCACGCGGAGGCGCGGAGGGGCGGAGAGGTTTTCGACTTCGAGCAGGACTTCGAGCTGCACATCGCCTTGTGGCTCCTGCGCAGTTTGATGTGGCGCCGAAACTCTTGTCTGTGCTCCCACCATCATCGATATCAGTTCCTCGTCGCGGACAGATGCCAGTTCACCGGTGCCAACGGTGCGCCCATCCCGAAGAACGGTGAAACGGCTGGCGATCTCGCGCACCTCTTCCAGAAAATGGCTGATGTAGATGATGGCGATGCCGCGATCGCGGAGGCGGCGCACGGTTTCGAACAAGCGCTCGACGTCCGCTCGTTGCAGGCTGCTCGTCGGTTCATCCATCAACAGAATCCGCGCATCGCGCGCCAGTGCGCGGCAGATCTCGACGACCTGGCGGTCGGCGAGCGAAAGACTGGCGACGCGCTTTTCAGGATCAATCTCGCTTCGCCCGAACTCGGCCAGCAATGCGGCCGCGCGCTCGTTCATCGCATCGCGACGAAGCCATCCGCCGCGCGACGGCTCGATTCCCATGACGATGTTTTCGGCGACGGAGAGATGGGCGCACAGCGCCAGCTCCTGGTGGATATGCGCGATGCCCACCGCGCGCGCATCGGCCGGTCCACGCGGCGCGTACGGCATTCCATCGACGATCATCGAGCCACTGTCAGGCGCAACCGCGCCCGACAAAACATTCATCAACGTGCTCTTCCCGGCGCCGTTCTCGCCGATGAGCGCATGAACCTCGCCAGGCGCGACTTCGAGATCGACGCCGTCGAGGGCGATCGTGGCGCCAAAGTGTTTTGTGATGCCGCGAAGGGTGAGGGACATGGTTGCTGAGTTGCTGGGTTTCTAGGTTGCTCGGTTGCTGAGTTGCTCGTAACGGGCTGTCGAACTTCACTACCGCGAATCGAAATCCGCGGCAACTCGGCAACCTAGCAACCCAGCAACCTAGAAACCGAGCAACTCCCACATCACTTCAAATACGTCTCCAGCGGCGGATGCAACAACGTCTGCGACTCCGGCGCGTCGAGGTTCACGGGCGTGATCAGCGTTACGCCGGTGTCGACGCGTTTCTCGACCGGCTTGCCGAGGAGGTGATCGACGACGGTTTTGACGCCGAGCTCGCCCATGCGAAACGGGTTCTGGACCACGATGCCGTGCAGCTTTCCGTCGCGCATCGCTTTGACGAAGACATCGCTCGTATCGAAGCCGATGAAATGGATCTTGCCTGCTTTTCCGGCATCCTCCAGCGCCAGGAGCGCGCCGGCCGTCGACGATTCATTCGGCGTGAAGAGGCCGTCGAGATCGTTGCCGAATCGGTTCAGCAGATTCTCGGCGGCGGTCTTGGCCGTGTCGCGCGTCGCGCCGGCGAATTGGTTCGAGGAGATGAGCTGGATGTTTGGATACGCGGCCTTGATCCGCTCGATGAAACCCTTCTCGCGCTGCTCGGTGCTGAAAACGCCTTCCTGATAGCGCAGCGCCAGAACTTTTCCTTTGCCGCCGAGGAGGCGGCCTATCTCGTCGGCGGCGAGCTCGCCACCGTGGTAGTTGTTGCTGGCCACGAAGCTGATCGGATCGGCCGATTCGAGGCCGGAGTCGACGACGACGGTGGGGATGCCGGCGCGCTTCGCTTCTTCGACGGGACGGACGAGCGCGTTCTTATCGAACGGCGCGAGCACGATGCCGTCGACGTGCTGCGTGACGAAGCCCTCGACGACCTGCACTTGCTGTTCGCGGTCGTCCTCGCGCATCGGACCCTTCCAGATGATTGTGACGTTGACGCCGGCCTTCGCTTCGTCCTGCGCCGTCTTCATCGCGCCGGCGTGAATGCTCTTCCAGAACTCGTGCGTGGAGCCCTGCGGGATGACGGCGATGGTGAAGGACTTGCCGGTCTTCTGCTCCGTCTTCGAGCACGCAAGGAAAAGTATGGCGATGACGATGGCGATTCGTTTCATTCAGTCTCCATTTTTTCATCCGCAGATGTCGCAGATGATCGCAGATGAAAAATCAGCCGGCTTTTATCTGCGTCCATCTGCGTCATCTGCGGATCAAGGTGTCATAAAGCGGTTGCGCTTCGACGAGACGTGAATCCTCGTCCGAAACGGTCGCCGCCAGGATGCGGATCTTGTCGTTGTCGGGCAGCGTGATCGTGCGGGCGCCGGGCGGAAGATCGATGGCGTAGGCGAACAGGTACGAATACGCGTACGGCTCGTTCGCACCCTCGGCCGTGTGCCGATGCGATGCGAGCCACGCGATCGGCGCGCGTTTGATGAAGCCGGGTGCGAGGCCGTTGAACACAGTGGCCATGCGCGTGCGAACCGGCGCGTTCGGCGGCGCGTCGTCGCGCGGCGGCAGCGTCTCCTGTTTCGTCGTCCAGAGACGGTTGTCCCACTGGCCGGCGTAGCCGGTCCAATTCTGGATCGTGAGGTCGACGGGCTTGCCGTCGACGATGAAGGTGGCTCGCTGGTCGCCATCGGCAGCGGCAAGAAGGTAGAGGCGTTTGTGTTCGCCCGCGGGAAGCGTGAACGACTGGCCATGCGCGACGACCGCGTTCGCTGCGTTTTCGGCGCCGAGATGGAAATGGATGCCCGCGTAATCGATGTCGCGAGGGAGCATCTCGGCGGGGATCGCGCGGCCCGCGGCATCGAAGCCGGGCATTGATTTCGCGCCATCGTGGCTCGTCACGCTGCGATCGAACGGAAGTGCGACGAACTCCGAGCGCGGCCGGCGAATCTTCGTCGCAGACGACGCCAGCCGCACGCTGAACGTGCGAAGTTGATACGGCATGAACGACGCGACGACGCGTCCATCGATGACCCGCGCCTTCCCGACCGGCATCTCCTGGCCATTCACTTCGCGCGCGGCGATGACGTTCGCGG
>DATAMS010000629.1:0-4907 GCA_036260495.1 Thermoanaerobaculia bacterium | reverse complement strand
GCGACGACGCATGCGGACGAAATCCTGGCGCAGCATTTCGACGGGATCATGTTGTCGAACGGTCCAGGCGATCCGGAGCCGGTCACGTACGCGCAGGAGAACATCCGGCATCTCATCGGCAAGATCCCGATCTTTGGCATCTGCCTCGGCCACCAGCTTCTCGGCCTCGCGCTCGGAGGGAGCACGTACAAACTGAAGTTCGGGCACCGAGGAGGGAATCATCCGGTCAAGGATTTGCGGAGCGGGCGGGTGGAGATCACGGCGCAGAATCACGGCTTCGCAGTCGATCCCGACTCGCTTCCCGACAACGACGTCGAGCACACGCACATCAATCTCAACGATCAAACACTGGAAGGTTTCCGGCATCGCCGCGAGCCGGTGCTGGCCGTGCAATATCACCCCGAGGCCGCGCCGGGACCGCACGACTCGTTCTATCTCTTCGGCGAGTTCATGCAGATGATCGACGAATGGAAATGATGCTGGCATTCGTTCCGGCGTTGCTCGCCACCACCAGCACCCCGCCCAATCTGCCGGTTACCTGACGGACGTCGATCCGCAGATGACGCAGATGGCGCAGATACAAAGCCTGTCTGCCACCCCAAGGAACCGCCCGGACTACCAAGTCTTTGTGCTCGCGAGTCATCCTTTCTGCGTAGCTCCGGAGGCCTCGTGCGGGAATGCAAAGTCGTCGCTCGCCGTATCTCGTTCGTGGGTAAGATGCGAGGATGCAGTGGACAACGCTCCATTTCAGCCGTTCAGAAGGCGTTTCAGTGGATTCGCTAAGTGCGCTCAAACGTGCGTATCCCAATTACTTTCTGGACACGGCCGTTTTTATGACGCAATTGGCCAAGCTACTCGAGTAGCCACCGGCGCTGCGTCGACTACGAGCTCCCCGCCGCGATCTTCTTCTGCGCCACTACCCGCATCGAATGATCGAGTATCCGTTTGCGGATGCGGATGGACTGTGGGGTTACTTCGACCAGCTCGTCGTCTTCGATCCATTCGAGGCATTGTTCGAGGGTCATGATCTTCGGGGGCGTGAGCTGGACGGCCATGTCGCTGCCGCTGGCGCGCATGTTGGTCAGGTGCTTTTTGCGGCAGACCTGGACGACCATGTCGGCGTCGCGGGAGTTTTCGCCGACGATTTGGCCGCCGTAGACTTTGAGGCCGGGCGAGATGAAGAGGACGGTGCGCTCCTGGAGCGGCTCGATCGCGTAGGCGGTCGTGTCGCCGGCCTCTTTGCTGATCAGCGCGCCGCGGTTGCGGCCGGCGATCTCGCCGCGGTAGGGGCCGTACTCGAGGAACGTGTGGTACAGCAAGCCGGTGCCGCGCGTTTCCGTCAGGAACTCGGTGCGGATGCCGAAGAGGCCGCGCGTGGGGATCTTGAACTCGATGCGGACGCGGCCGGAGCCGGGGTTGACCATGTCGGTCATTTCGCCGCGGCGCGTTTGCAACTTCTCCATCACGGCGCCGACGTGCGCTTCATCGATGTCGACGACGAGTGCCTCGTACGGCTCACTCTTGCGCCCGTCGATTTCTTTGAGGATGACCTGCGGGCGCGAAAGCGCGAACTCGAAGCCTTCGCGGCGCATGTTCTCGGCGAGAATCGAGAGGTGAAGCTCGCCGCGGCCGCTCACTTCGAAACGGTCGGGCAAGTCGGTCTCTTTGACGCGCAGAGCTACGTCTTTGCGCAGCTCGCGGTCGAGACGCTCTTTGATGTTGCGCGAGGTAACGTATTTGCCTTCGGTTCCGGCAAACGGCGAGTCGTTGACGAGCCAGAACATCGACACCGTCGGCTCGTCGATCGCGATCGGCTCCAGCGCCTCGGGGCTCGACGCCGATGAAAACGTCTCGCCGATCTCGACGTCGGTGAAGCCGGCCACGGCCACGATCTCGCCGGCGGATGCTTCATCGACTTCGACGCGGCGAAGACCTTCGAACGCGGTCAGCTTGGTGATGCGGCCTTTTTTGTGCGTGCCATCGCGGAGGATGAGGACCACATCTTCGCCCTGGTGCAGCTTGCCGCGCTGGATGCGGCCGACGCCGAGGCGCCCGACGTATTCGTTGTAATCGATGGCGGAGACGAGAAGCTGCAGCGGCGCATCGGCATAACCCGGCGGCGGCGGAATGCGCTTCAAAATCGCATCAAACAACGGCCTGCAATCCTCGGTCGTATCCTCGAGGTTCGTGCGGACGATGCCCTGGCGGCCGATGGCGTAGAGGATCGGGAAGTCGAGTTGCTCGTCCGAGGCGCCGAGCTCGATCATCAAATCGAAGACTTCGTTGACGACTTCGGTGGGACGCGCGTCCTGACGATCGATCTTGTTGATGACGACGATCGGGAGGAGCCCGAGGCCGAGGGCTTTGCGCATGACGAAGCGGGTCTGCGGCATCGGACCTTCGGCGGCATCGACGAGGAGAATGACGCCGTCGACCATCGACAGAACGCGCTCGACTTCACCGCCGAAATCGGCGTGACCGGGCGTGTCGACGATGTTGATTTTCACCTCGGACGGGTGAATGAACGCGGCGGGAAGGTCGTGGCCGGACGCGGTATGCGTCGCTTCGTGGTGCACGAGGTGGCCGAGTGCGTCGGGCTCGTCGACGAGATAGCGGATCGAGGTGTTCTTGGCGAGGATGGTGATTCCACGCTCTTTCTCGAGATCGTTGGAGTCCATGACGCGCTCATCCATCTGTTGGTTGAGGCGCACGGCTCCGGCCTGGCGGAGGAGAGCGTCGACGAGAGTGGTCTTCCCATGATCGACGTGGGCGATGATCGCCACGTTGCGGATGTCATATCGAAACTGCGGCATGTTTGGGCGTTAACGCAGGGAGGTTGATTGAATTCCTTGGGCGGGGTCGCGGGTCGGGTGTCGGGTGTCGGAGATGTCGAGGTTGAATGATTGTTATCGCTCCGACGCCCGACTCCCGACACCCTACAATACGGTCATGGCGTGCGACCACATCGGCCCCGCGGAATTGATCGAGATGGCGGAGGCGCATCTGCGCGAACGCACGATCACGCCGGCATCGGGCATGCGCTTTCGCTGGAGCGAGAACCCCGTTGATGGGATGTGGGCGTCGATCGTGACGGAGATCGAGCGCCGCGGCGAGCAATGGATCGTGACGCGGCTCGATCGGAATCGCGAGCCGCTGCCGGCGGACGAGACGGGGTTTCGCGCGCTGTGATCGGGAGCGTTTGTGTTTTCTGCGGATCGAGTGCGGGCAACGATCCGCGCTTCGCACAAGCGGCGAGCGAGTTCGGCGCGTTGCTGGCGAAGGAAGGGATTACGCTTGTTTACGGCGGCGGGCACGTCGGGTTGATGGGCATCCTCGCCGACGCCGTGCTCGCGAACGGCGGCAAGGTCATCGGCGTCATTCCGCGTGCGCTGTGGGATCGCGAAGTCGGTCATCGCAATCTGACCGAGCTGCATGTCGTCGAAACGATGCACGAGCGCAAAGCGATGATGGCGTCGCTCGCAGATGCGTTCGTGGCGTTGCCCGGCGGCTTGGGAACACTGGAAGAGATCTTCGAAGTCTGGACGTGGGCGCAGCTCGGGATCCACGAGAAGCCGGTTGGCTTTCTCGATGTCGCAGGGTTCTACGCGCCGCTGCTGACGTTTCTCGATGGAGCGGTCGAAGCCGGATTTGTTCGCGGGCCGCACCGCGCGATGGCGATCGTCGATGGCGATGGAGCATCGCTGCTGCAACGGATTGCGGAGTACGAGCCACCGCGCGTCGCGAAGTGGGTTACGGCGCAGGAATCTTAGACGCGCAGCATCGCTGTCTGTCCCTGGTTGTCATTCCGAACCGGCGAAGCACGGAGAGGAATCCCCCGCCGACGGAGCGGACAGCGTTCAACCGCAGGGGATTCCTCTCCGTGCTTCGCCGGTTCGGAATGACAGCGAAAATGCCAGCGCTTTGATCGACCTCGCTCGCTTTGTCGCGCCTCAGTAGTGCACGCGATGCTCGTACACGAACGCTTTGCGCTTGCCTTTCTGTACGACCGGCGTGAATTCGGCGTGGCGTAGCGCCTCGGTGTTGCGTTGTTCGAGCGTCGTCGAGCCGGTCGTGTTGCTGAGCGTGCGGACGCTTTTCACGATTCCGTCCTGGTCCACCTCGGCTTCCAGAACCAGTTCGCCGTGCGCGCCAGGCTGGGTGACGGGAGCGGGCGTGCGGATGAAGTGCGGGTACGGGTTGTCCTCGAGCGCTTTTTTTGCCTCGACGGCGTCGGCCATGCCGGCGATGCGCGCCCATCCGCTTTTCGCACCGGTGCGCACCTCGGCCCATTCACCTTTGCGCGCAAGTACCGACACGGATTCGCCGCGCTGGTACGTGCTGATGACCGGCGCGTCGTCGCTCGGCTTCGTGTGAATCGTCATCGTCGCGCCGCGGACGTATTCGACGGCGATCGGCATCCGGTCGTCGGTGATTACGTTCGACGGCTCCGGTCCACAGGCGAAGCAGCAGATCGTGATTGCGACGATCGGCGCTGCGTTGAATCGAATGCGCATCATCCGAACACATCCCTTCGTGTGAAGATCGCGTAGGAGATCGTCGTCGCTACGATCGCCCATACGCCGAGGAGTGCGATGCAGAAGAGCATCGACATGCCATCGTACGGAGGCGGCTCACCGGTGTAGTAATCGGCGAGCGGAAGTGCGCTGACGAAGAGGTATTTGCCGGCAGTCCAATCGGGGCTGACGCGCGTCAGGATCGTGCCGCCGATGAGCGACGCCAGCATCGTTCCGATCGCGGCTGCGCTCGATTTGAAAAGAACGGAGAGGAGCAGCGCGATGCAGGCCACGGTCAGAAGCGCATACCACTCCAGACCGTACGCGATGAGCGCATCCTTCCAGAGCGGAAGCTGGCGCACGGCGTCGATCTGCACTGTACCTTTGCCGATT
>DATAMS010000388.1:0-5770 GCA_036260495.1 Thermoanaerobaculia bacterium | reverse complement strand
CTCTCCGCGCCTCCGCGTGAAACGGTTCTAGCCCCGTGGCAGCGAGGCGTGAAGCTCCTTCATGAACCCCACATCCGGCCGGAAGTAGAAGCTCTTGATCGGACAAACCTCGGAGCCCTTCCCTCCGCACATGGCCACCACCGTGCGGTCGCCGGCGGCGTCGAGCGACCAATCGTCGCCCGCTTTCATGATGCGCGAGAGCTCGGCGCGGAACTGTTGGTACCCGGCGCCGAACCAGACGTCGCGGAGCGATTGCTTGTAGACGTTGCCGAGCGGCGCGCCTTGCAGGATGCAGCACGGCGCGACCATCCCGCTCGTGCGCACGAGCATCGAATGCCAGCCGATGATGCAGGGCTCGTCGAGTCCCGCGGTCTCGCGATCGACGCGCCGCATTTCCGCCACGCGGCGGCGGTGCGCGAGTTTTTCGCGCAGCGTCAGATCGCGCCGCGCGGCCAGGTGAACGAGTCGCGCGATTGGATTGCGCGCACGTCGCTCGGCGTCGAGACGCGCGCTCATCTCGGCCAGCATCGGACGGATATCGCTCTCGAAGCTCTCGATCGATGTGATGCGGCGAAACTCGTCGATCCGCACGACCTCTTCGTAAAGCCGCAGCATCTCGCCGATCTCCGCCTCCGACATCTTCTCATCCGGCTTCAGAAACGACAGGCCGTTGAAGATGATGGAGTCGGCGCCGAGCTCGCGCGCCAACTCGTACATGCGCGGGATCGTCCGGAAGTTGTCGCGCCAGACGAGGAACTGCAGGTTGACCTTCGGCGTCGCGCTTTTGCGCCGCGTCCGCTCGTCGATGAGGTGGCGAACGTTCTTCAGCACCCGGTCGAAATTGCGCGCCGGGGTCTGCATCATGCTGGCGTAGGTCTCGGCGTCCCCGGTGTTGAGGCTGACGGTGATCTGATCGCAGCAGTCGATGAGGATCGATGCGATCTCCTCCCCCATCAACACCGCATTCGTGGTCATGTTCTCGATCGGAATGCCGCTGTCTGCGATCGACTGCAGAACATACTTCACCTTGCGATGAAAGAGCGGCTCGCCGCCGCCGGAGAGACGGATCGAGCGCGTGCCGCACGCTTTCAGCTCGACGATCAACTCCTCGAGGCGCGTGAGCGGCAGCTCATCGGTTCCGCGAAGAGTGGCCGTCGAGCAGAAGAAGCATTCGATGTTGCAGCGATCAGCGGGATGAATCTCGACGTGGTACGGCCCGCCGTACGCCACGCCATCGCGCACGCCGCGCAGGATCTCCTGCTTGTCGGCAGCGGTGAGGTATTTCCAGCCAAGCTCGGACATTTGCGGTTGCGAGGTTACGCGGTCTCGGGGTCTCGCGGTGAGAACCGTAATACCAGTTGGCGCGTTCCCTCGCACACGGCTCAATTGCCGGAGCACAGGAATGTTGAGTGTTAAATGTTGAGTGTTAAATGTTAAGTGTTGAATGTTGAATGAACGGAGCGTGCGTCCACCTAACATTCAACACTCAACATTCTGAGGAACCCACGAGACCACGAAACCTCGCTACCTCGTGACCGTACCGCGAAACCGCGAGACCCCGCAACCGCTACTCGTATCGCAGCGCTTCGATCGGATTCAGCTCAGACGCTCGCGCGGCGGGATAAATCCCCGACACCAAACCCACCGTGATCGACACGCCGCACGACAGCAGGAGCGAGCTGATCGTGATCACCGTCGGCCACCCTGCGTACGCGGCCACGAGGCGCGCCAGGATGATGCCGATGATGATGCCGGAGATGCCGCCGATCAGGCTGATCGTGAACGACTCGATCACGAATTGCGCGCGGATGTCCCGCTTGCGCGCCCCGATGGCGCGGCGGATTCCGATCTCGCGCGTTCGCTCCATGACCGAGGCCAGCATGATGTTCATGATGCCAATGCCGCCGACGAGGAGCGAGATGCCGGCGATCGAGCCCATCACGATCGAAAAGATTCTCTGCGTCTGCCTGCTCTGTTCGAGCAGCGCTTCCGGCACGACGATCTCGTAATCGTCGGCGCCGCCGTGGAGCCGCTCCAGCAGCGGACGAATGAGCGTCGCGGCATCACGCGTGGATGCGCCTTCCTTCAACTCGACGAGCAGCTCATCGACCGGCGCATCGAGCGGATCGCGGTCGAACTTGCGCATCGCCGTCGACACCGGAATCCAGATCTCCTGCGCGTTCGACGCGACGGGCACATCCTTCGACGATGCCGATCCCGGCTCGTCGCCGGTGAAGAGGCCGATCACTTCGAGCCAGACGTCGTTGACCTTGAGATGTTTTCCGATGGCGGGCCCATAGCCAAACAGACTGCGCCGCACTTCCTGACCGATGACGCAAACCTGCGCGTACTCCTGCTCATCGCGCAGGTCAAACATCCGTCCCTCGGCAAGCGACACGGTAGCCACACGCGGGTAACGCGACGAAATGCCGAGGACTTTGGCTTTCGTCTTGGTGCCGGGAGCGATGATCTTGTACGGCTTCACCTCGACGCGCGGAAGCACCATCTCGACGCCCGGCACCGCCTCGCTGATGGCCTCACCGTCGCGCAACGAAACGCCGAGCGATTTCTTGCGCAGCTCCGCGCGCTCCTCCGGTTTGACGGTCTTCGCGCGAACGATGACGTTGCGCAATCCGAGGCGGCCGATCGCTTCGAGCGCCTTCTTCTCGCCGCCCGCACCAATCGACAACATCGCGATCACGGCGCCGACGCCGAAGATCATCCCCAGCATCGTCAGCGCGGTCCGCAGTTTGTGCGTGGCCAGATTTTGCAGCGCGGTGGTAAAGGTTTCGGTGCCGGTCATGGTCTGGGTTGCTTGGTTTCTGGGTTGCTTGGTTTCTGGGTTGCTTGGTTCCCTGGTTGCCTGGTGGTCAGGTTGCCGAGTTGCCGGCCTTACTGGATGTTTTCAATCTTCGAATTCACAAATCCAAGGCTGCTGTCGGTCGGTCGCTCGGCAACTCGGCAACCGGGGCAACCCGGCAACCAAGAAACCCAGAAACCCAGCAACCGAGACTCACGCATCCTTCTCCTCGGTTGGATCTCTTAACGCGATCTCGTCCCCTTTGACGAGACCTTTCGTGACGACCACGCGCCCTGCGGACGACGATCCGATCTCGATCACGACCGGCACGAACTTCCCGCCGCGCTTGCAGTAGACCAACTTCTTCCCCTGCTTTTCGAAAATCGCCTGGCGTGGGATCGAGAACGCGCTCTGGCGATCTTCGACGTCGAGCACGGCGCGGACGCGCGCGCCCGGCTTCATCATCGACGGATCCGTCTTGTCGAGCGTGATCGTCGCGCCGAAATACTGCACCGGCACGCGCGGAAAACGCGGACGGGCCAGCTTGTCGACCTGTGTGATTTTGCCCGTGATGACCGAGCCCGGCTTCCCTTCGACCGACAGCGTGGCCTTCTCGCCGACGGCCAGTCCCGCCGCATCGGCCTCGAGCACGAACACCTCGGCCTTCATCGAATTGAGATCGGGAATCTCGCCGATCGGACTGCCCGGCCAGACCGTGTCGCCGACGCGGACGACGTCGCCGCGCCAATCGCGCTGCAGCACGAGAATGCCGTCGTAGGGCGCGCGCATCTCCAGCGCGTGCAATCCCTGCTCGGCGTTGCGAATCTTCAGGTCGGCCTTGCGCTGCTCGATCGAAACAAGATCGCGGTCGGCCGCGGAGAGCTTCGCGCGCACGCCGAGGACGCCTTCCGCATGTTCCTTTTTCCGGCCTGCCAGCGTCTCGTCGATCTGCGACTCCACGCGTTGATAGCGCGAGAAAATCTCCGCATCGTCGAATTTGAACGTGCGCGCCGCAAGCAACTCATCGCCTGCCTGACGGGCATCGCGGCGAAGATTCGTGCGCGTCGTCGACGACTCGCTGTTCGTCTTGATCATCTTGTTCCCGGCGGTGTCGTGATCTTCGCGCCCGGCGGTCAGTTGCGTTTCGAAATCGGTCGGATCGAATCGGACGACGACTTCGTCTTTCTTCAATAATTCGCCGTCCGGAACGATCCACGCAATCTTGAGCTGCCCCGGCGCATCGTGCGGCGCCGACAGCGGCGTCGCTTTCGTCGACTTCAGATTGCCTTCGGCGGTCACACGCCGATTGAAGCGAACGGGCTCGACGCGAAAGGTGGGAACCTCGGATCCCTGACGGCACGACGCGGCTAGCAGAGCGAGCGCCACGAGCGTGCCTCGCCGAGGGGTCAAGCGTTTCACCACAGAGACACAGAGGGAGTTCTCTGCGCCCTCTGTGCCTCTGTGGTGATTCTTCTCCTCGGCAATTAGATGCAAGCTCACGATTTCGCCTGATCCTTGCCGTCCGCGACCTTCGGGACGAGCACCCGGTCGCTTGCCGAAAGTCCGCTCAGCACTTCCACCGACTTCTCGTTCTCGCGGCCGAGCTTCAGGGGAATCGTCGTCACCGAAAACGCATCGCGGCGGTACGCCACCGGCCCGCGGTCCGTCACGAACACCGCGCTGCGCGGAATCAGCAGCGCGCTCTTCGCTCGCGCCAGCTCCACCGTCCCGTGAAAGCGCATGCCCGGCCGCATCTTGGCCGGATCGGTGCGATCGAGTGCGATGTTCACCTTCAGAACTTTGATCGGATCCTTCGTTCCCTGTTGCTGCTGCACCGTGCGCGCGGCCTCGCGGATCGTGCCCGCGAACTCCTCGTCCGGGTGCGCGTCGAGATTGAACACCACGCGCTGCCCCACCGCGATCTTTCCCGCATCCGCTTCATCGACTTCGCCCTTGGCCATCATGCGAGCGAGGTCGGGGATCTCGATCACGCGCTCCATCCGCCAGCACGTATCGCCCACCTTCTTCTTGTCGCCGCGCCAGTTGACCACGTAGACGATCGTGCCGTTGCGCGGCGCCGTGATCGTCATCGCGTTGATCCCGCGCTGCGTGTCGGCGACGATCGCCGCGGCCGTCTGCTCCTTGCTCGTGAGCAGCGCGATCTGCGCGGCAGCCGCGCGCTCGAACGAGGCGATGCGCTGCCGGATCGATTCCGTCTCCATCTTGGCCAGACCGAAATCGAGCTCGACTTGTTTGCGGTCTTTGATGCTGACGATGTCGGCCGGCCCTTCCAACTTCAACTGCGCCTTCCGCAACCGCGCCTCGGCGTCCGCAAGTTTGAGCATCTCGTCCTCGCGGCGCAGCGCAAGGTCGGCGCGATTTTTCTCGATCTCTTTGTGTGCCTGCTCGCGCTCCGCGGTCTTTTCGTCGAGCCGTTTTTGCAGGTCGGCGGTATCGAAGCCGAGGACCGGCTGCCCCTGCTTCACGTCGCTCCCCTCGGGGGCAAGCATCGAGATCTTGAAGTCCCACACGTCGTTGACCTGCGGCGGTCCGAAGCTCCCCGAATCGACGGCGGAAAGCGTGCCGGTGATGTCGATGCCGGAGACGAGATCGCCGCGCGAGACTCGCACCCAATCGCCCTGCCGGTCGGCCGAGAGCTTGTTGCGCGTCCATCCCGCGCCCGCAAGCACGGCGGCGATGGCGATTGCGATACCGATGACCGACTTACGCATAACCTGTCATTCCGAGCCGGCGGCACCCCGGAGGGGTAGAGCACGGCGAGGAATCCCCTGCTGCAACGGCGGACGGGTGGGCGGCGAATGGCTGAAGGTTCCTCGCCGTGCTTTGCCCCTCCGGGGCGCCGATGGCGATGGCGATGCCTGGAAAAGATTTACGCATAACCACCTGTCATTCCGAGCCGGCGGCACCCCGGAGGGGTAGAGCACGGCGAGGAATCCCCTGCTGCAACGG